>JAICSC010000059.1 GCA_025937085.1 Nocardioides sp. | reverse complement strand
GGCCGGGTCGTTCACGTTGCCGACGCCGTCCGCGATCTGGGTGAGGGCACCGAGCAGCAGCTGGTACTTCTTGTTGTGCGCCAGGGTGTTCGGGAGCTTGGTCAGCGCATCATGCAGCTGGGTCAGACCGGCAGCCAGCTTCCGACCGCCGTCGGAGGCCTGGGTGGTGCCGTCGGCCAGCTGCCGGGCGCCGGGGGCGGCTTGGCCGGTCAGGCCGTCGCTGAGCTGGTGGGCGCCGTCGTTGAGCTTGATCAGGCCCGACAGCAGCTGACCGGCACCAGCGTGCAGCCGGAGCAGGTTCTTGTTGATCTTCGTCGCGCCGGAGGCGAGCTGGTCGCCGCTGTGCGCGCCCGAGTGATAGCTGTCGGCGGCGGTGGTGAACGTCGGGTTGGACAGCGGGTCGACCGGGACCGCGGTGAAGGAGACCGGAGGGACGACGCCGTCGATCAGGTGCGCGGTGTAGCCGAAGGAGACCGTGTCGGACCCGATCGGCGGGAACATGGTGAGCAGGTACTCCATCTGGGTGCCGCCGTGGCCGTCACCGCCCATGCTCGCGGCCACGGACCGTACCTCGGTGAAGCTGTCAGGCAGGTCGAACACGACCGTGCCGACGATCGGGATGGGCACGTCTGCCTGCTCGGTCCTCGTGCCGCCGAGGCCGTCGCCGAAGGTGACCGGCATTCGCTTCGTGGTGAGGTTCTTGACCGTGTAGGTGACCTTGACGTCGCCGGTCGCGCCGACCAGGTCATCGGCCGAGACCCGCTTGCCGTCGAGCAGGTAGTCGACCCCGATCGAGATCGGCAGCTTCGATGAGTCGAAGGTGCTGACGGTTCGACCTCGGGCGACACCGCTGACGTCGTACTGCTGTTGGAGGGTGCCGTTCTTGGCGCTGAGCCCGCCGAACCCGTTGAGGTTGCGCAGACCGTTCGGGTCGACCGGGTTGTCGACGGTCACCCTCCCGTTGCCGACCATCGTCAGCTGCTCGTAGATGCGGGAGCTGTCGATCTTCCCGTCCGGGGACAGGAAGGTCTGGATCGTCTCGGTGTTCGTTGTCGTGACCCCACTGGTGCTGCCGTCGTCGGCGAACGACGACGAAGGCAGGACCCCGGCCAGGGCCACCACGCCCAGCACGGCGACGAGCCGCGGGAACCGCCCGGCTGCGATGCCCCTCATCGGGCGTCCTCCTTCATGATCACTCCGAGCGACGTCTCGTCCCCGGTGGCGTCCGGAGTGGGCTCGGGCGCGGGTGCCGCAAGGTCTTCGCCATCGGCCCGCCTGCCCGGCGCGACGAGCGCCGCGGCGAAGAAGCCGAGGGCGACCGCCAGGAGCACGCTGGTCGACGACGACGCCGAGGTGCTCAGAACCTGGCTCGGCGCCTCGACGTACGTCGTCTCGTAGCTACCGGTCAGTGCGGCCGCTCCCACGAGCGTCGCCCACAGCGGGACCCGGTCGCGGCTCAGACCGGCCACGAGAGTGCACACGATCACGACCAGGCCGACCGCAAGGGCGTGGCCCGCGTGGGTGTCGGGCAGGAAACCGGCACGCACCAGGTAGGCGAGCCACGAGGCGCCGAAACCGACGAGGAACCCGATCAGGCGTGCCTGCGGTGTGCGATCAGGCACCAGGGCGATCACGGCGCCGGTCGCGGCGCCCATCAGCGCGACGGACTCCACTTCCAGGCCGAGTGTCGAGCTCAGCATGACGATGGCAACAGCGGCGACCACCAGGACGCCGCCCGTGAGCATGGTGGTGCGCACGGCTCTCCCTCCCGTACGACGCGCGTCCCGGCACATCGCACGACTCCCAAGCACCGGCCATGGCGGCGCGCTGCGCCGGAGGATATACCGCCTCAGCAGCCGTGACTACTCACAAGTAACCAGACACGCCGCAGCCGTGACCTGGACGCAAGTCTGCGTCGATCGTGGCCCCCGGAACTACTGCACGAGCAGACAGAACGGATGCCCGGCCGGGTCGGCCAGCACGTAGAGCGGCTCGCCTTCGTCGTTGGAGCGGTCGTACAGCAGGCGGGCACCGAGTCTCTCCGCGTGCTCCCGGTGGCGCTCGAGGTCTCGGACCGTGGGGACTCTGAAGTCCATGTGCATCTGCATCGGCACGGCCTCGGACGGCCAGGTCGGCGGCATGGTGTCGCTCTTCTCCTGGATCGTCACCACCCGGTGGCCGCCGTCGTCGAGCAGCACCAGCCAGTCCGCGTCGTCGGGACTGCCGTCGGTGGGCGGCGCCTCCCCTTCCCGGTAGTGCAGACCAAGGAGCGTCCGATAGAACTCGGCGAGGCCTCGGCAGTCTTGCGCATCGATGGCGGTGTGCAGCAGGACGGGGTAGTCGGACACGGACGCCTCCTTGTCGTCATCCGATGCTCACGCTAGCGAGATGAGCCCTGACGAAGTGGGCGCAGGAACCCGGCCGTGCGCGCGGTCCGTGCGGGCGTCTGCCGCGGGCGGCCTCCCAACGATCGATGAGGGCCATGGTCTCGGCAAAGTCGACCGACGGTGTGGCTCGACCGACGGCGGCTCGACCCGCGACCGGCCAGCCCTTGCGCCGTGGGATGGGTGGTCCGCTACTACGCTGCGGCGCATGGCATCGGCAGCGGGGTCGTCGAACGCTGCCGCCGGGCTCCGCGGTGGTGGGGGCGTGGCGCTGGCGATGCTGGTGCTCAACCTCACGACGTACGGGTTCACCATCGCCTCGGCGCACATCCTCGGCCCGACGGACTACGGGGCGCTGGCCGCGTGGATGAACCTGCTGCTGGTCGTCAACGTCGGCTCCCTCGGGCTCCAGGCGACCGCAGCGCGGCGGCTGTCGTCCGGTGAGCACGACCTGGACGACGTCGAGCCGCATCTCGTGCGGCTGACGTTGGTCAGCTCGATCGTGCTGGGCGTCGTCCTGCTGGCGCTCACTCCGGTCATCAACGTGACCCTCCAGCTCGACGACCTGGTGATGGCCGCGTTGCTCGGCGTCTCAGCGGTGCCGCTCACGCTGGTGGGTGGGCTGACCGGCATCCTCCAGGGCGAACGCCGGTGGGGCGCGCTCTCCGCGGTCCAGATCTGCATCGGAGCACCACGACTGGTCGTAGGCGTCGGCCTGATGACCTGGCGGCCCGAGCCCCGCTGGGGTGTGATCGCCGTCGCGATCACCCTGGTGGTGCCGGTGGCGGTCGGCCTGCACGCGTTGCGCCATCGAGATCGGCGTGCGCGCGCCCAGCGCGAAGGACTCCGCTCCTTGGTGATGGAGATGGGGCACAACTCCCAGGCGTTGCTGGCGTTCTTCGCCGTCAGCAACGTCGACCTGATCGTCGCGCGGCACACGATGGACTCCCACGACGCCGGCCTGTACGCCGCCGGGCTGATCATGGCCAAGGCCGTGTTGTTCCTCCCGCAGTTCGTCTCGATCGTCGCGTTCCCCTCGATGGCGTCCGGCAACAGCCCGCGCACCTTCGGACTCGCGGTCGGCGCCGTGATCGTGCTCGGCGGCCTGGCGACCCTCGGCACCGCCCTGCTCCCCGGGCTCGCGCTGGTCTTCGTCGGCGGCTCGGAGTACGACGAGGTCCGCTCGCGGCTGTGGGTCTTCGCCGTGCTGGGCACACTGCTCGCCTGCCTGATGATGGTCGTCTACGCCCTCCTCGCCCGCGGCGGCCAGCGCAGCGTCTACCTGACCTGGCTCGCGCTCGTCGCGATCATCGGGTTCGGGCTCACCGCCGACACCGTCACCGGCCTGCTCTCCGTCGTCATCGCGGTGGACGCCGTGCTGGTCCTCGTCCTGCTGGTCGCGCACCAGCGCAGCGCCGACATGCCGGCCGGGCAGAGCGCCACCATCGAGTCCTATCCGACCGGGTAGACCGCGCCAGTGGGCGTCAGTGCGCGGCGTCGTGCCAGGAGCGGCCGGTGCCGATGGAGACGTCCAGAGGCACCGCGAGGTCGGCGGCGCGGCCCATCTCACGGCGTACGACGCCCTCCACCGCCTCGCGCTCGCCCTCGGCGACCTCGAAGACGAGCTCGTCATGCACCTGGAGCAGCATCCGTGACCCGAGGCCCGCCTCACGGATCGCACCGTCGACGTGGAGCATCGCCACCTTGATCAGGTCGGCGGCCGAGCCCTGGATCGGCGCGTTCAACGCCATCCGCTCGGCCATCTCGCGACGCTGCCGGATGTCGCTGCTGAGGTCGGGCAGGTAGCGCCGACGCCCCCACAGGGTCTCGGTGAACCCGGTGCGCCGTGCCTCGTCGACCACCCCGGCGAGGTAGTCCCGCACGCCGCCGAAGGTCTGGAAGTACTCGTCCATCAGCCCCCGGGCCTCGCTCGGGTCGATGCGTAGCTGCTGGCCGAGGCCGAACGCCGAGAGGCCGTAGGCGAGGCCGTAGTTCATCGCCTTGATCTTGGCGCGCTGCCCGGGAGTGACGTCGTCGGCAGGGACGCCGAAGACGCGCGACGCGGTGATCGAGTGGAAGTCCTGGCCGGACTTGAACGCCTCGATCAGTCCGGCGTCCTCCGACAAGTGGGCCATGATCCGCATCTCGATCTGGCTGTAGTCGGCGGTCATCAGGCAGTCGTAGCCCTTGCCGACCACGAACCCCTCGCGGATCCGCCGGCCCTCCTCGGTGCGGATCGGGATGTTCTGCAGGTTCGGCTCCGTCGACGACAGCCGGCCTGTGGCCGCGATCGTCTGGTTGAACGTCGTGTGGATGCGGCCGTCCGCCTGCACGGTCTTCAGCAGGCCCTCGATGGTCTGCCGCAGCCGGATCACGTCGCGATGACGCAGCAGGTGGAGCAGGAACGGGTGCTCGGTCTTCTCGAAGAGACCCTGCAGCGCGTCGGCGTCGGTGGTGTATCCGGTCTTGGTGCGCTTGGTCTTCGGCATGTTGAGCTCGTCGAACAGCACCGTCTGCAGCTGCTTGGGTGAGCCGAGGTTGATCTCCTTGCCGATGACCCGGTAGGCCTCGCCCGCCGCGTCACGCACCTCGGTCGCGAAGTGGCTCTCCAGCGACTCCAGGTGGTCGATGTCGACCGCGATCCCGGTCTCCTCCATCGACGCGAGGAGGTCGACCAACGGCAGCTCGACGTCCGCGAGCAACCGGGCACCACCGGTCTGCTCGATCTCGCCGTCGAGGGTGTCGGCCAGGTCGAGCACCGCGCGGGCATGGAGCATCGCGGTCTCGGCGATGCCCCCACCGGTCGCCTCGTCGACGAAGAGCAGCTCCTCCTGGCCGTCGTCATCGGCCGACCCCTGCTTCAGCTCGCGCTTGAGGTAGCGCAGGGTCAGGTCGGCCAGGTCGTAGGAGCGCTGGTCGGGTCGCACGAGGTACGCCGCGAGCGCGGTGTCGCTGACCAGCCCGCGCAGCGGCCACCCCCGGGCGGCCAGGGCCAGCATCGGCCCCTTGGCGTCGTGGAGCACCTTGGCGCGACCCGGGTCGCCGAGCCAGGTCATCACGGCCGCGTCGTCGTCGGGCGTGACCTCCCCGGCGTCGAGCCAGGCCGCCTGCCCGTCGGCGGCGGCGAGCGCCAGCCCGCGGACCTCGCCGGTGCCCGCGCCCCAACCGCCGTGCACGGTCAGGCCGGTGCGGGTGCCCTCCCCGGCGTGCTCGGCCAGCCAGTCGGCTGCCTCACCGGAACCGAGCATCACCCCGGACAGCTCGAAGCCGGAGTCGTCGATGTCGTGGTCCTGCACGTCCCACGACTCCAGCAGCCGCTCGCGCAGCACCCGGAACTCCAGGGAGTCGAACAGGGTGTGCACCAGCTGCCGGTCCCACGACTGGGCCGCGAGATCCGTCGGGGCCAGCTCGAGGTCGAGGTCGCGGACCAGGGCGTTGAGGCGACGGTTGCGGATCACGTCGGACAGGTGCTCGCGCAGCGCCTCGCCCTTCTTGCCGGTGATCTTGTCGGCGTGGGTGATGACGCCGTCGAGCCCGTCGTACTCCTTGAGCCAGCGGGCCGCGAAGCCCGGGCCGACGCCCGGCACACCCGGCAGGTTGTCGGAGGTCTCCCCTACGATCGCGGCGAGCTCGGGGTAGCGCTCGGGGCGCACGCCGTACCGCTCCTCGACGGCGTCCGGGGTCATCCGCGCCAGCTCGGAGACCCCCCGCATCGGGTAGAGGACGGTGGCATCCGCAGTCACCAGCTGGAACGCGTCACGGTCGCCGGTGAGGATGAGCACCTGATATCCCTCGTCGAGGGCCTGGGTCACCAGGGTCGCGATGATGTCGTCGGCCTCGTAGCCGTCCTTGGCGAGGTGCTTGATCCGGAGCGCGTCGAGCACCTCGTTGATCAGCGGGAGCTGGCTGGAGAACTCCTCGGGCGTCTTGTTCCGCTTCGCCTTGTACTCGGCGTACTCCTGAAGCCGGAACGTCTGGCGGGACTTGTCGAAGGCGACCGCGATGTGGGTGGGCTGCTCGTCACGCAGCACGTTGATCAGCATCGAGGTGAAGCCGAAGACGGCGTTGGTGTGCTGACCGGTGGTGGTCGAGAAGTTCTCCACCGGCAGCGCGAAGAAGGCTCGGTAGGCCAGCGAGTGACCGTCCAGGAGCAGCAGCCGCGGCCGGGTGGAGGTGGAGGTGGCGGAAGCGGGGTCGGGCACCTGCCGACTCTATCCAGTGCCACCGACAGTCGACGCGGCGCGATCCGGCAGGATGTCCGCGTGAAGGACATGGACGACGACCGGCTGCTCGCGGCGTTCATCGCCGGTGACGACGAGGGCATGGGTGCCCTGAACCAGAAGATGGGCGTGAAGATCCTGGAGGCGTCCGCCGAGCGGCTCGTCGCGACGATGCCCGTCGAGGGCAACACCCAGCCCTACGGGCTGCTCCACGGAGGTGCGTCGGTCGTGCTGGCCGAGAGCCTGGGGTCGCTCGGTTCGGCCATCCACGCCCACCCGGACCGGATCTCGGTCGGGGTCGACATCAACGCCACCCACCACCGCGCCGCCACCGGCGGCGTGGTGACCGGCGTCGCCACCCCGCTCCACCTCGGGCGGAGCATGGCGTCGTACGAGGTCGTCATCACCGACGAGCAGGACCGCCGGGTCTGCACCTGCCGGATCACCTGCGCGCTGCTCCCGAAGAACCGCTAGCCGCCGGAGGCGGTCCCCGACATCGACCGGGCGTGCCGCAGGCTACGGCGTACGGCGAGCACCTGGGTGACCTGGCGGGCACCCGGGTGACGCGCAGCCAGCCTGGCGCGGACCGCCGGGGTCGGCGCGATCCTGAGCACGGCCTGCGGGCCGAGCGCCAGCCGCGCCATGAACCGGTTCGCCTCACGCGATCCTGAGGACGCGGCAGTCCCCACATGACCGATGCCGAGCTCCTCGGCCCAGGTCACCGCGGACTCGACCAGCGCCTTGCCGATGCCGCGACGGCGGAAGGCCGGCACGACGGCGGCATTGTGGACCTGGAGCACCGGCTCGGGGTTCACCGGTGAGTACGTCGCGGCCCGGAGGAAGACTGCGCCGGCGAAGACCCCGTCGTACTCCGCGACGACGAGCCGCTCGCCGGGTCGGTCGTCGAGCTGCTCGATGGCCGTGGCCAGGTCGTGGAGCTGGTCGTCGGCGCCACGGCGTAGGAACGGCTGCCAGAGCTCAGCGAGCCCTTCGGCGTCAGCCAACGTGGCATCACGCAGGCTGACGAGGGACCGGCTCATGCGGCCCTCCTACGGATTCCGGGGTTCAGCGAACGATTGCGGTGCCACTTCATCCGTTGACCTCCCGGCCGACGAAGGAACGGCACCTTCCGGTCCCCCCGTCGATGCCGCAGGGGCAGACTACGCTCAAGCCCCCTGCTTTGTCCCGCGGACCCCTGGATCACCAGGGCCAGGGGTCGCAGAGCCCCTGGGTCACTCGAGTCGAGGAGTCTGGTGATCGTCGGTTCCGGCACGGCCGTCAATGTCGTGACCGTGCTGACCGGATCCTCGATCGGGGTGCTGGCCGGCAACCGTCTGCCCCATCGGACCCGTGACCTCGTGACGGACGCCTTGGGCCTGGTGACCCTGTTGATCGCCGGCCTGTCCGCCGTGGCCGTGAACGACCCCGCCTTCGCCGCGAAGGTCGGCCCGCATGCGCCGATCCTGATCGTGCTGGGATCTCTGGTGATCGGTGGGATCGTCGGCTCACTGCTGCGCCTGGAACGGCGGCTGGAAGGGCTGGGCGGCCGACTCCAGCGCCGGTTGTCGGGTGGTTCGGACTCGGCGGAGCGGGCACGCTTCATCGAGGGCTTCGTGACCGCGTCACTGGTCTTCTGCACCGGTCCGCTGACGATCCTGGGGTCGCTCTCCGACGGGTTGGGGCACGGAGCTGACCAGCTCTACCTCAAGGCGACCCTCGACGGCTTCGCGGCCGTGGCCTTCGCCGCGTCGTTCGGCTGGGGCGTCATGGCCAGCGCGTTGACCGTTCTGGTGGTCCAGGGGGCGATCACGGCCGTCGGGGCAGTGCTCGGCGACGTACTCCCCGACGCCGAGCTGGCCGCGATCACCGCGGCCGGGGGACTGATGCTGGTCGGCGTCGCACTGCGGCTGCTCCGGATGCGCGAGATGGCGGTCGCCGACCTACTTCCGGGGCTGGTGGTGGCGCCGCTGCTGGTGGAGCTGGTCGCGGCATTCCGATAAGGGCCAGGATGAAGGCCCAGGCTCGGCTCAGACGTCGCCCCCCAGGTACGCCGCTTTCACCGCCTCGTCGCCCGACAGCTCCTCGCCGGTGCCGGACCGGACGATCTCGCCGGTCTCCAGCACGTGGGCCTGGTCGGCCCGGCGGAGCGCTTGGGCCGCGTTCTGCTCGACCAGCAGCACGGTCGTCCCCTGCGCCTTGATCTCGGCGATGATCGAGAAGATCTGCTGGATCAGCCGGGGCGCCAGCCCCATCGACGGCTCGTCGAGCAGCACCAGGCGCGGGCGCGCCATCAGGGCACGCCCCATCGCCAGCATCTGCTGCTCGCCCCCGGACAGGGTGCCGGCCGTCTGGCTCACCCGCTCCTGGAGCCGTGGGAACAGCTGGTAGACCCGGTCGAAGTCCTCCCGGTAGGCCGCGGTCTTGCGGTCGCGCCGGGCGTAGGCACCCATGTCGAGGTTCTCCCGCACCGTCATCCCCGGGAAGATCCCGCGCCCCTCCGGCGACTGGCTGATCCCGAGCTTGACGCGCTCGAAGGGAGGGACGTTAGTGATGTCCTTGCCGTCGAAGACGATCCGGCCCTCGCGTACCTTGCGTAGACCGGAGATGGTCTTGAGCGTGGTCGTCTTCCCCGCGCCGTTCGCGCCGATCAGCGTGGTGATCTCGCCCTCGGCGACGCTGAAGGAGATGTCGCGGATCGCCTCGATGTGGCCGTAGTTGACGCACAGGCCCTCGACCTCAAGAAGCATCGTCTTCGTCCACTCCCAGATAGGCGGCGATCACGGCCGGATCGTCACGGATCTGCGCAGGGGGGCCCTCCGCGATCTTGCGACCGAACTCGAGCACGACGATCCGGTCGGTCACGCCCATCACCAGGCGCATGTCGTGCTCGATGAGAAGCACGGTGAAGCCCTGGTCACGGACCTTCCGGATCAGCTCCATCAGGCGCTGCTTCTCGGCCGGGTTGAAGCCCGCCGCCGGCTCGTCGAGGCACAGCAGCTTGGGGTTGGTCGCCATCGCGCGCGCGATCTCGAGGCGGCGCTGGTCGCCGTACGACAGGTTCGCCGCCAGCTCTTCCGCGCGCCGCCCGATGCCGACGAAGTCGAGCAGCTCGACCGCACGTCGGTGGGTCTCGGCCTCCTCGCGACGCTGCCGGGGGGTGCGGAAGAGGGCATTCAGCAATCCGACCGAGCTGTTCGTGTCCCCGCCGACCATGACGTTGTCGAGCGCCGTCATGGTCTTGAACAGCCGGATGTTCTGGAAGGTGCGGGCGATCCCCAGCCGGGTGATCTGGAACCGCTTCATCCGGGTCAGTGGCTGTCCGCGGAAGCGCACCTCGCCGCGGGTCGGCTTGTAGACACCGGTCATGACGTTGAAGCAGGTGGTCTTGCCGGCGCCGTTGGGCCCGATCAGGCCGAGGATCTCCCCCTCGCGGATCTCGAAGCTCACGTCGTCGAGCGCCGCGACCCCTCCGAACCGGAGGGTCACGTGGTCGACCTCGAGCATCGCCCTCCCCGTGGGCTCGCCCGCAGG
The DNA here is from genome assembly GCA_025937085.1 of Nocardioides sp. GTDB lineage: Bacteria > Actinomycetota > Actinomycetes > Propionibacteriales > Nocardioidaceae > Nocardioides. The sequence continues at coordinate 4,334 of JAICSC010000059.1, read as the reverse complement.
CTCCACCGTGCTGTCGACAGTGCTCACGACCTCACCTCCTGAGCCTCGTCACCGGTCTCGAGCTCCTCCAGGTCGCGCTCCAGCGCCTTGGCACGGCGGGTGACCCGTGGTGGCAGCAGGCCTTGCGGGCGGAACGTCGCGAGCAGCATCAGGGCGATGCCGAACATCAGGATCCGGTACTCCTCCAGCCCGCGGAACCGCTCGGGCAGGTAGACGACCAAGGCGGCTCCGAGCATCACACCCCAGCGGTTGCCCTGCCCGCCGATCACGACGGCGGCCACGAAGATGACCGACACCGTGATCTGGTAGGAGTCCGGATAGATGAAGTTGGCTCCCGCCGCGGAGATGGCACCGGACAGGCCACCCACGAAGGCGCCCATCGCGAAGGCGAGCAGCTTGTACCGGAAGGTCGGGACGCCCATCACCTCCGCGACGTCCTCGTCCTCGCGGGTCGCCTCCCAGGCCCGTCCGACCCGGCTGCTCTTGATCAGGACGTCGGCGATCAGGACGATGAAGACCACCGTGAGCGCCATCCAGTAGTACGGCACGTAGTCGACGAAGCCGAAGACGAACGCCTGGGTCTTGTTCGTGACGTCGACCAGGACGGTGCCGTTCTCCCACTTCAGGTGGGGGACGTCGAAGAGGTGGATGCTGGGCGGCTTCGGGACGTTCTGGATGCCGCGCGCTCCGCCGAGCCAGTCGGAGTTCTTCGCCGACAGGCGGATGATCTCCCCGAACCCGAGCGTCACGATCGCGAGGTAGTCGCCACGCACCCGCAGGGTCGGCGCGCCCAGGATCACGCCGGAGAGCATCGTGACCGCCACGGCCGCGGGGATGGTCAGCAGGTACGGCCAGTGGCCGTGCTGCACGCCCAGGACGGCCGTGACATAGGCACCGATCGCGTAGAACCCGACATAGCCGAGATCGAGCAGGCCGGCGTACCCGATGACGATGTTGAGACCCAGCGCCACCAGGACGTACGTCGCCATCGTGTAGAGCACTCCGGCGAAGTCGCTGTCGGGGGTGGTGAGGATCGGCAGGTCGAGCAGCGGCAGGGCGTACAGGAACACGACGAGGACTGCGAGGCCGACGATCTTGGCCGGCTTGCCTCGCATCGCGTCCGGCATCGGGATCGCCGGCAGCCCGGGGCGCCTCATACCCGCGCCTTCCCGAGAGACTCACCGAGGATGCCGGTGGGACGGAACAGCAGGATCACGACCAGCAGCACGAACGCCACGACGTCCTTCCACTGCGTGCCGACCAGGGCGGACCCCCAGTTCTCGGCGACCCCGAGCACCAGGCCACCGACCAGGGCCCCACGGAGGTTGCCGATGCCGCCCATGACCGCTGCGGTGAACGCCTTGACGCCCAGGATGAACCCGGCGTCGAACCGGGTGGCGCCGATGCGGAGCATGTACAGCGTGGCGGCCGCACCCGCCATCAAGCCGCCGAGCAGGAAGGTCAGCTGCACGACGCGGGTCGAGTTCACACCCATCAGCGCTGCCGACTCGGGGTCCTGGGCGACGGCCCGGATGCCGCGGCCGAGGCGCGAGCGGCGTACGAACTGGTCGAGCAGCAGCATCATCAGCAATGCACAGCAGATCACGATGAGGTCGATGTTGGTGACCTGGTAGTTCCCGATCGGGAACAGCTTGTGGGTCTGGATGTCCATCGGCAGACCCCGGGTGTCACGGGCACCGCTGACGTAGCGCGAGAAGTTGTCGTTGAGGCCGATCCAGCGGGTGATGTTGTCGCGCAGACCCATGGACTCCGAGAGCACGAACGAGGCACCGATGGCGGAGATCAGGGCCATCAGCTGCGGAGAGTTGCGCCTGAGCAGTGGGCGGTAGGCCACCCGCTCGAGCAGAAGCGCCACGAGCGCGGAGACGACCATCGCGACGACCATCGCCACCGCGAACATCCGGGCCAGCGCAAAGCCGGAGGTGTGTGCGGTGCCGCCCATGAAGTAGACGGTCCACAGGGTCGCGAAGGTGCCGTACATGAACACTTCGGAGTGGGCGAAGTTGATCAGCTGCAGGACGCCGTACACCATCGTGTAGCCCAACGCGACCATGGCGTACACCGCGCCGAGGGCCAGCCCGGTCACCGTCAGCTGCGAGAAGTTGCTGAAGAGGAAGTCGAAGTTCAGCGCCAGCGCGTGCAAGGAACCACCTCGGGATCAGGGTGGGGGACGGGGCCGCGCGCAGTGCGCACGGCCCCTTCCCGTCGTCGTTCCGGGACCGTTCCGGTCCCGGGCGGCGTGCTACTTGATCGGCGTGCCGGGCTGGATCTTGCCGCCACCGACCTTGTAGGCGTAGATCACGACGGTCGAGACGTCACCCTTGTTGAACTTGATGTGCTTGGTGAGGCCGTCCTGGTCGTAGTTGTTCACCCAGTCGAGCAGGTCGGCGCGGGTGTACTTGCCCTCGGCGATCCCCGACAGGATCACGTTGGCTGCGTCGTAACCCTCCGCGGAGTAGGTGCCCGGCTCGGCGCCGCTGTTGTCGGCCTTGTACTTCGCGGTGAAGTCCGCGGACGACGGGGCGCAGGGGCAGGTCAGGATCGCGCCGTTGGCCGCGTCGGCCCCGGCCGCCTGGATGAAGCCCGGGTCGAGCGAGCCGTCACCGGACATGAAGGCGCCCTTGTACCCGGCGGCCTTGAGCTGCTTGATCAGCAGGCCGGCCTCGGCGTAGTAGCCGCCGTAGAAGACGGCGTCGGCGCCGGAGCTGGTGACCTTGGTGACCGTCGCGCTGAAGTCGGTCTGCTTCTGCTGCACCGCGTCGTTGCCGGTCACCAGGTTGCCCAGGCCCTTCCGCACGCCGTCGGCGAGACCCTTGCCGTACTCAGAGGAGTCGTCGATGACGAAGACCTTCTTGGCGTTCAGGGTGTCCTTGATGTACTTGGCGTCCTGGGGAGCCTGGTCGGCGTCGGTCGCCACGACGCGGTGGAAGGTCGTCCAGCCGTGCGTTGTCAACGCCGGGTCGGTCGCAGACGCCGAGACCGTCACGAGGCCGGCACCGTTGAACGCGTCGCCGGTCGCGCCGCTCTCACCGGAGAACGCCGGGCCGACCACGCCGACGATGCTCTTGTCCTGGATGATCTGCGTGGCCAGCTTGGTCGCCTGGTTCGGGTCGCCCTGCGAGTCGAACTTCTGCATGGTGACCTTGCAGTCGCTGTTGGCCTTGTTGTAGTCGTCGAGGGCGACGTTCGCGCCGTTCGAGATGTTGATTCCGAGGTTGGCGTAGTCGCCTGTCTGGGCGCCGAGGAACGCGATCTTCAGACCCGACGGGCAGTTGCTGCCCGAGCTGGCGGTCGAGGACGACGAGGTGGTCCCGCAGGCCGTCAGCGCGAGTCCGGCGGCCGCGACAACGGCCAGGGTGCGCAGGGTGTGCTTGGTGTGCAAAGTCTCCTCCGTCAGGGCTCGGCCGCATTGGGGCGGCGCGTCGAGATTGGGGCAAGGTAGCACCCCGCAGGGGTCCTGCTCCCAGTGCGACGCCGGAAAGGCTTCAGTTTCACAAACTCCGAGCCGGGTTCAGCCGCTCGCGACGCCGTGCTCGACCACGCCGTCGGCGACCTCTCGCATGGACCGGCGGAGGTCCATCGCGGTCTTCTGGATCCACCGGAAGGCGTCCGGTTCGCTGATCCCGAGCTCCTTCTGGAGGATCCCCTTGGCCCGGTCGACGGCCTTGCGAGCGGCCAATTGCTCGCCCAGGTCGGCGATCTCACGCTCCAGAGTCGCGAGCTCGGTGAACCGGCTCACGGCGATCTCGATCGCAGGCACGAGGTCGCTGCGGGTGAAGGGCTTGACCAGGTAGGCCATCGCCCCCGCGTCGCGGGCCCGCTCGACCAGCTCGCGCTGGGAGAACGCGGTGAGGATCACCACCGGCGCGATCCGAGCCTCGGCGATGCGCTCGGCCGCGGTGATGCCGTCGAGCACCGGCATCTTCACGTCGAGGATCACCAGGTCGGGGTGTTCCTGCTCGGCCAGGTCGACGGCGGTCGCGCCGTCCGCGGCCTGGCCCACCACGGCGTACCCCTCCTCGGCGAGCATCTCGGCGAGGTCCATCCGGATCAGCGCCTCGTCCTCGGCGATGACCACGCGGCGGGGGCGGCGGGGGTCGGTGCCGGTCACCCGGTCAGGCTATCCGGGCTCTTCCGGTGCTCCGTGGTCCGGTAGGTTTGGCGCCCGTCGGCCGGGTTGGCGAAATCGGCAAACGCGATGGTCTCAAACACCATTGTCCGCAAGGACTTGTGGGTTCAAGTCCCACACCCGGCACGCTCGGGCGCTGATGCCGTTGCCCGCCGGCGCTGCTTCACCATGGGATGCAGACGAG
>JAICSC010000410.1 GCA_025937085.1 Nocardioides sp. | reverse complement strand
TGGCGGCGGCTCCGGGCTGACTGGGCCACGACGGCCGAGCGGATGCGACGTACGCCAGGCATCGAGCACCGCAGCGTGAACGACGAGTGGTCGGCCGTGCAGACGATGCGCCACCTGGTGTTCGTGCACGACTCGTGGTTCCGGCGCTGCTGCCTCGGCTCGACCGACCTGTTCACGCCGATGGGTCTCGGGATCGAGTCCGTGCCGGACCGCGAGGAGCAGGGCCTCGACCCGTCCGCGACCCCGTCGCTCTACGAGGTGCTCGCCGTCCGGGACGCACAGGCCGCCGAGCTCGGGGCCTGGCTCGACGCGGTGACCGCCGAGCAGCTCCAGGACCCGGCGCCGATCCCCGACAACGACATGTGGCCGCCGTACGCCCGCGGTCGCTCGGTGCGGCAGTGCCTCGGGACAGTCCTCAACGAGAACTTCGAGCACCATGGGTTCTGCGTGCGCGACCTCGACCTGATCGAGGCACGGAGGGCTGAGTAGGGTCGAAACGTGACCGAGATGACCTACCGCCCCCTGGGCGACTCGGGGCTCATGGTGAGCGCGGTCGGCGTCGGCTGCAACGCGTTCGGCCGCCGGGTCGGGCTCGACGCCGTACGCGGGATCATCGACGCGGCGGACGACACGGGCGCCACGTTCCTCGACACCTCCGACTCCTACGGCGTGGGCCAGAGCGAGGAGATGATCGGCGTCGCGCTGGAGGGCCGGCGAGACCGGTTCGTGGTGGCGACCAAGTTCGGCAGCGACATGCGCGGCACGAACGGTCCCGACCACGGCGCCCGGGGTGCCCGACGCTACGTCCGCCGCGCGGTCGAGGCGTCCTTGAAGCGGCTGCGCACCGACCGGATCGACCTCTACCAGTTCCACTTCCCCGACCCGATCACGCCGATCGACGAGACGCTCTCGGTCCTCACCGACCTGGTGCGCGAGGGGAAGGTCCGCTACGTCGGCTGCTCGAACGTCGCGGGCTGGCAGGTGGCCGACTGGGACTGGGTCGCCCGCACGTCCGGCTTCGAGCGGTTCGTCTCCGTGCAGAACCGCTACTCCCTGCTCCACCGCGACGCCGAGGCCGAGGTGGTGCCGGCGGCCGAGCGGTTCGGGCTCGGACTGCTGCCCTACTTCCCGCTCGAGTACGGCCTGTTGACCGGCAAGTACCACCGCGGCCAGGACGCGCCGTACGGCTCACGCGCCCGCTCGGGGCCGTCGTCGTGGCTGGAGAACGCCGACTGGGACCGGATCGAGGCGCTGACGAAGTACGCCGAGGCGCGCGACGTACCACTCCTCCACGTCGCCGTCGCCGGGTTGGCCGCCCAGCCGGCCGTCGCCAGCGTGATCTCCGGCGCCGTGTCGGGCGACCAGGTGCGCGCGAACGCCGCCGCGCTCGAGTGGGAGCCGACCCAGGAAGACCTGGCCGAGCTGGACGAGCTCACCCGAGGCTGACCCACCGGCCTCACGCCCCCGGGCGGTGGGCTATCCACCGAGTCCGCCCCGGAGAACGGTGGATCGTGCACCGCCACGCCACCCGCATCCTGAGCGTGTCGGACACCTGAGCGGGATGCAGGCTGGGCATCTGTGCCGCACCCGTGCGGGCGGCTCGGTTCGCGTGGGCCGCTCAGCGTGGATTCAGGCTCAGAGCAACGGCAGTCCCACCAACGCGACCACGACCGCCATCCCGGCGAACATCCAGGCGACGTAGTCCCCGATGTGACCGGTGTGCACGCGGTGCAGTCGCCGCATCACGGGTTCGCCCGCCTCCAGCCAGCGCAGTCGTCGGCTCCACAGGCCGGCAGCGGCGACCAGCACCGACAACGCCACCGAGAGCAGGCTGAGCCAGACGCCGGTGCCGGTCCAGACCGCCGTGGGCTCGGGCAGCAGCGGCGACGGCGGCGCACCGGACAGCAACTGTCCGGCATAGCCGGTCCCGTCGATGAGCCGCTCGGCGGCGTGCGATGCAGCCTTCCCGATGTCAGGCACGACCCCTGCGGCGAGGCCCGCGAGGAGGAGGACGACGATGGCTGCGCGCATCGTGACCGGGGTCGTGTCGGAGAGCAGTTCGTCCGGCTCCTCGTCGCCGGGCGTCGTCTCGCCCAGACGCTCCGGGTCGGGCGGGTCGCCCAGGCCGAGGAAGACCCTCGC
>JAICSC010000407.1 GCA_025937085.1 Nocardioides sp. | reverse complement strand
GTGCAGCTGCCCGACTCGGTGGCGATCTTCGGCACCCGTGGCCTAGTCAAGGTGGCAGGCACGGTCGACGGCACTCCATTCCGAGGGGCCTTCATGGCATTGGGTGACGGCACGCACAAGCTGCCCATCGCCGCAGACATCTGTCGAGCAATCGGCAAGCGCGCCGGCGACGAGGTCACGATCCACTTGACGCAGCGCCTGAGCTAACCCACGCGCGGATGGTCTGCCCGGATTTTTTCGGACCATTCCCCTAAGCGGTTTACGCTGCTGGATGGCTGATCTGGTGTCCGGTGTGGACTTCGTGGGGGGTTCTGTATCCGAGCCCTGAGTGAAGTCTTTGTCGATTGTAGAAGACCTCGATGTAAAAGGCAATAGCCTTTCTGGCGTGATTGATGGTCGGAAATGCGGTCCGGTGGATGAGCTCGTTCTTGAGCGCAGCGAAGAACGATTCCGCCATGGCGTTGTCCCAGCAGATTCCGGTCTTTCCCATCGAGGACCGCATCTGATGTTGTGCGAGATAGTCGCCGAGCTCGCGCGACGTGTACTGGGCAGGTTCAGGGGGTCGATGCAACACCGGCCTGTGCCAGTGACGATAGCTGCTCGGCGTAGACCTCGGCCGGGGTGCGCCAGGCGAGTGTCTTGCGGGGCCGGGCATTGAGGGTTGTGACGACGGCTTGGAGGTCGTCGGCGCTCCAGCGGGACAGGTCGGTGCCCTTGGGGAAGTACTGGCGTAGCAGCCCGTTGGTGTTCTCGTTGCTGGGTCGCTGCCACGGTGAGTGCGGGTCGCAGAAGTAGACCTCGATGCCGGCGGCGATCTTGAGCTGGACGTGCTGAGCCATCTCGCCTCCTTGGTCCCAGGTCAGTGACCTGCGCAGCTGCTCGGGTAGTCCGCCGAGCTGAGCGATGATCGCGTCACGGACGGCCTCGGCGCCGTGCCCGGCGATGGGTGGTCCGTTCTTGACGTACGCAGTCGCGCCGAAGCCGTCCATGCGGGGCAGGTGCAGCAGCATCGTGTACCTGCTGGTGCGCTCGACCAGGGTGCCGATCGCTGACTTCTCCAGCCCGATGATCAGATCGCCCTCCCAGTGCCCGGGCACGGCCCGGTCCTCAGCCTCAGCGGGGCGCCGGCTGATCTTGACCTCGTCGGTGACGAATGTCCGTCCGCTGCGCCCGGTGCGAGCACGGGGCTCGCGCAGCGCCCGTCCCGTGCGCAGACACGCGGTCAACTCCCGCTTGAGCGCGCCGCGGCCCTGGACGTAGAGCGACTGGTAGATCGTCTCGGGGGAGATCCGCATCGACTCATCATGTGGGAAGTCGATCGGGAGCCGGTTGCTGATCTGTTCCGGGCTCCACGCCACACCCCACCGCCGGTCCTGGCGCCTGCCGTGACGACGTCCCGCCCAGGGCGCGTTCGGTCCGGCGATCGGACGCCCGTGGGCGTCGGTGACGGCGCCGGCGAGCTTGTGCTCGACGTACTCGCGCAGCTTCGGGTTCGTGGCCAGCTTTGCCTGCTTCGGACGCTTCGCGGCCTGCTGTGCCTTCCACTGCGCCACGCCGGCGCGATACTCCTGCTTGCCGCCACGAGTGGCGCTGTTGCGGCGCAGCTCGCGCGAGATCGTGCCCGGGTCGCGGCCGACCCTTCGCGCGATCTCGCGCACCCCGATGTCTTGACCGCGCAGGATCGCGATCTCCTCACGCTCGGCGAACGACAGGTATCGGCCGGAGGGCTCGGCCAGACTGATCGGACTCATCCCGCCAGCGTGGCGAAACCAGCGGGCCGCGACCGGCGTCGACACACCGACCCCGGCCGCCGCGTCCTCGGTCGTCAGCCCTTCCGCGATCAGCCGCCAGAATGCACGCTGGACCGCCCGTGACGGCTCGGGTCGACCCGGTGAGCGCATCGCGGGCCGCAACGCCCGATCCGCCGCCCACTGCCGCCGCGCACCCGCCGGTCGCTCCGGCCACGGCTTCCTCGAACTCGCCACCACACACCTCCGCGATCAAGGTGTTGCGACGACCGCTGGAATCCGCCCTGCACGCCGCGGTCGGAGTGGTGGACCAAGGCGCTGGTGTCGTGCCCGTCGTGGTGTCGGGTCCACAGCCCCATGTTCAGGGCGTCCAGGGCCAGGTCGGTGCGCAGGGAGGTCGAGACCTGCCAGCCGACGACCCGGCG
>JAICSC010000172.1 GCA_025937085.1 Nocardioides sp. | reverse complement strand
CAGTGACGGAGCCAGTGACGGAGCCAGTGACGGAGCCCGCGACGGAGCGCGTGGCGGACCGGCGGGCGGCGTACTGCTCGTCGGTCGAGGGTGCCGGCGCGGACGGCTTGGTGCTGACGACGGCGGCGCTCGCGGCCTTGGCCGGGGTGACGACGAGGCGGGCCATCCGGGCGCTGACCGGCTCGCGCCGGGCCAGGACCCGCATGCTCTGGGAGAACCGGTCGATCGAGCGCCCGCGGACGACGTCGTCGTGATGGCGAAGAGCCTTGGGGATCAGGTAGGCGGCCCAGGCGACGGCCAGGGCCACGAAGATGAGTCCGCTCAGGTCCACGACCCGACCCTAGGTTCGCTGGCACAGGCGGCTGCGGATGTCAACAGGTGTGTCGTGAAATCACTCGTGTGACTGGTGAGAAAGACGCGCGAGCATGCCGTCCGGGCACTCCTCGACGGTGATCGCATAGATCCGGTGGTCGCGCCAGGCCCCGTCGATGTGGAGGTACCTCGGTGCGTAGCCGACCTCGCGGATGCCGAGCTTCTCCACGACCCGCAGCGAGTTGGTGTTCTCGGGGCGGATCGCGACCTCGATCCGATGCAGCCCCGCCGACCGGAAGCAGTGGTCTATCACGAGGGCGACCGCGGTCGGCATCACCCCGCGACCGGCGACGTCGCGGTCGAGCCAGTACCCGACCGAGGCGAACTGGGCCGAGCCCCGGACGATGTTGTTGACCGTCACCTGGCCGACGAAGCGGCCGTCGACCTCGATCGCGAACGGCATCCCGAGCCCCTGCCGCGCATTGCGTTGCATCCGCCCCACCAGGCCGCGGAACGTCGCCGGCCGCTCCGCCCCCCCAGGCGGAACCGTCGCGTCCCAGGGCTGCAGCCAGGCCAGGTTGCGACGGCGTACGGCGCGCCAGGCCCGCGCGTCGCGGTACCGGAGCGGTCGGAGGGTGACGTCACCGTGGTGGAGGGTGACCGGCCACCCGGTACTCATGGCGTGCTCATGCCGGGCGGCTCATCCGCGCGGCCCGGGTTCAATGGTCGCTCCCGACGACCTGCTCGACCGCATGCAGGAGCATCGGCTCGAGCACGGCGATCGCGTCCTTCACGCCACCCCGGGAGCCGGGGAGGTTGACCACCAGGCAGTTCCCGGCGACTCCCGCGAGGCCACGCGACAGCGACGCGGTCGGGACGCCCTTCGCCACGCCGTACGCGCGAATCGCCTCGGCGATGCCGGGGACCTCGCGGTCGAGCAGCCGCCGGGTCACCTCGGGGGTCAGGTCCGTCGGGGTGAGGCCCGTTCCTCCGGTCGTCAGGACGACCCGCGCGCCGCCCTCGACCTCGGCCGCGATGGCCGCGCCGACCGGGTCGCCGTCGGGGACCACGAGCGGGGCTCCGCACGCGAACCCCAGTGCGACGAGGAGGTCCACGAGCAACGGGCCGGTGGTGTCGTCGTACACACCCGAGGCCGCGCGATTCGAGGCCACCACCACGGCGCCGCGCATGGCGGTCATCGTCGGGGTCTCATCGGACGAAGTCTCCGGACTTCCCGCCGGACTTGCGGAGCAGACGGACGTCGGTGATCGAGGCACGTTTGTCGACGGCCTTGACCATGTCGATCACGGTCAGCCCGGCGACCGCGACGGCGGTGAGCGCCTCCATCTCGACGCCGGTGCGGTCGGTGGTACGCACGGTCGCCGTCACCTCGACCGCGTCGTCGGCCACCTCGAGGTCGACGGTGACCGACGAGAGAGCCAGCGGGTGGCACAGCGGGATCAGCGTCGACGTCTGCTTGGCGCCCATGATCCCGGCCAGCCGTGCCACCGCGAGCGTGTCGCCCTTGGGTACGCCGGCTCCGCGCAGCAGCGCGACGACCTCGGGCGAGACGAGCACCCGGCCGGCAGCGACCGCCTCACGAGCGGTCGCGTCCTTGCCGGACACGTCGACCATCCGGGCCGCCCCGGACTCGTCGACGTGGGTCAGGCGGTCGGCCATCCCTGGACTCCTCAGAACTCCTCGTCGAGTGGCAGCACCGTCACTGTCTCACCGGCCTCGACCCAGGTCACGGACTCCGGCACCACGATCAGCGCGTTGGACTCGGCCAGGTCGCCGATCATGTGCGAGCCCTGGGATCCCACCGGAGTGACCGCGAGCCGGCCGTCGACGATCGAGAGCGTGCCGCGGGCGAACATCCGGCGCCCGTCGGGCGAGCGGAGCCCGTGGGTGAGCATCGCGTCGGCCTCCGGCCTGGTGTACGGCGTGCGGCCCATCATCCGGCGGATCGCCGGCAGCACGAACTGCTCGAAGGAGATGTACGACGAGACCGGGTTGCCGGGCAGGGTCACGATCGGAACGGCGTCCTCGCCGACCGTGCCGAACCCCTGCGGCTTGCCCGGCTGCATGGCGACCCCGCCGAACCAGACGGTGCCCAGCGGGGCCAGCGCCTCCTTCACCACGTCGTAGTCACCCATGGAGACGCCGCCGCTGGTGATCACGAGGTCGGCGCGGACCAGCTGGTCGTTGAGGGCACTCAGGAAGGCGCGGGGCTGGTCGGGCACGATCCCGACCCGGTACGCGATGGCGCCCGCCTGCCGGGCCGCAGCGGCGAGGAGGAACGAGTTGCCGTCGTAGATCGAGTCGCGACCGAGCGCCGTCCCGGGCTCGCGCAGCTCCGACCCGGTCGAGAGCACCACGACCCGGGGGCGCGGTCGCGACCGGACCGACGACCGACCCACGGCCGCCAGCAGCCCGATCTGGCGGGCGCCGAGGACGGTCCCGGACTGGACCAGCAGGTCGCCTTCGGCTACGTCCTGACCCTTCGGCCGGATGTGCTGGCCGAGCTCCGGGGACTTCGAGATGACGACGTTCGCCACCCCGCGGTCGGTCCACTCGTAGGGGACGACCGAGTCCGCGCCGGCCGGAACCGGGGCTCCGGTCATGATCTTGACCGCCGTCCCCGGCGACATCGCCAGCAGTGAGGCCTGCCCGGCTCCGATCTCACCGACGACCGGGAGGTGTACGGGCGAATCCTCGCGCGCGGTCGCGACGTCGGCCTGCGCGACGGCGTACCCGTCCATCGCGGAGTTGTCGAACCCGGGCAGGGCCACCGACGCGTGCACGTCCTCGGCAGCCGAGAGGCCGAAGGCCTCCATCAACGGCTGGTCGAAGGCAGGGAGCGGATGGACCGAGGAGAGGATCCGCTCGCGGTGCTCCTCGACGGAGACCAGATGGTCAGTCATGCTCCAAGACGCTACCGGTCGCCACTCGCTCGGCCGCGCCCGTCTCCAGGGCGACGTCGCCGACGACCTTCACCTTGGCACCGAAGGTCCAGTCGCCGCTGATCTTCAACGACGACGCCTGCCGCAGGCTCGGCGCACCCTCGGGGAAGCGGCGCTCGAACTCCGGCACGAGCTTGTAGTACGCCGGGTCGAGGTCCACGAAGGGGATGTCGGACGCCGGGTCGAGCACGAAGTCGCCGCCCACGTCGTACACGTCGGACCGCAGCACGAGCAGGTCGTTGGTGGTCTTGACCGGCACGAACCGGTCGCGGCCCACCTCGATCGTGCGGGCACCCTCGAAGACCTCGATCGCCGCGCCCATGGCGGTCTCGATCTGGATCACCTCGGGCGTCGACGGGTCGGACGGGTCGACGTTCTTCACATTGCGGATCAGCGGCAGTCCGAGGATGCCGTGCCGTGCCTCCAGGGCCTCGGCCATCGCCCGCAGGTCGAACCACAGGTTGTTGGTGGAGCAGAACCGGTGCCGGTCGAGGTCGGCCAGCGCCGCCTGGTCCTTCTTCGAGGTCTGGGCCGTCTCGCGGAGCACGATCCGGCCGTCGGACCTGCGGCGTGCGAAGTGCCCGCCCTTGCGGTCGGAGGGGGTACGGCGTACCGCCTCGATCGCGAAGGGCGCACCCGACTCGGCGAACCAGCCTGCGATCCGCGCGTCCGGTACGGCGCCCAGGTTGTCGCTGTTGGAGACGAAGACGCGCTCGTAGCCCAGGTCGATGAGCTTCTGGAGGAGGCCGGTGCCTCGCAGCGCGGTGTAGAGGTCGCCGTGCCCGGGCGGGCACCACTCGAGGTCGGGCTCCTTGGTCCAGCTGACCGGGGTGAGGTCGTCGGTGAGCAGCTTGGGTTCGCGGTTCTGCAGGAACTCCAGGGGCAGCCCCTCCGCAGCGAGGTCGGCGTAGCGCGCGAGCGCGTCCATGGTGTCCGACGAGGTGCGGAAGCTGTTCATGAACATCAGCGGCAACGGCGCGTCGTGCTCGCGGCGCAGGTGCAGCACCTGGCGTGCGATCACGTCCAGGAACGACATCCCGTGGCGCACGCAGAGCAGGCTCTTCGCGCGCTCCATGCCCATCGAAGTGCCGAGACCGCCGTTGAGCTTGATCACGACGGTCGTGCGCAGGGCTGCGGACGCCGCCTCGTCGTCGACGTCCACGTCGGCCAGCGACTCACTGTCGAGGGGCTCGATGGACGACTCCGGGATCATGCCCGTCTCGCCGTGCTCGAGGAGGCGGTAGTAGTGGGCGAAGGTCTCGATCGCCACGGGGTCGATCCCGGCGTCCGACATCTTCGACCGGGCACGCTCGAGTCCGGCACTGCTCATGTCGCGATCGTAGGCTGGCTGGGTGCCTCCACCGCAATCCCGACCGGGGGATCCGCCTGCCTCGGCCGCGGCCGTGGCGAAGGTCGCACTGCGCGACCAGATCCGCACCGCCCGCAACCGGTTGTCCGTCGCGGAGCTCGGCTCGTTGAGTCGCGATCTGGCGGCGGTCGTCACGGCACATCCGGCCGTACGCCGCGCGGCCACGGTCGCGGCGTACGTCTCGATCGGCACCGAGCCGGGGACCGGCGCGCTGCTGGAATCCCTTGCCACGCTGGGCAAACGCGTCATCCTGCCGGCCCTGCTCCCCGACCTCGACCTCGACTGGGGCACCTGGCGTGGGCCCACCTCGCTGGCCCGCGCACGGTTCGGGTTGCTGGAGCCCGTGGACCGGCTCGGCGTCGACGCGGTCGGCACCGCCGACGTGGTCGTGGTGCCCGGGCTGGCCGTCTCCAGGTCCGGCCAGCGGATCGGCCAGGGCGGTGGCTCCTACGACCGCATCCTGGGACGCGTCCCGATCGGCACCCCGGTCGTCTGTCTGCTGTACGACGGCGAGGTCGGTCGCGACGTACCGGTGGACGACCACGACCGCCCCGTCACCGCGGCCGCCACCCCCACCCGCTGGTACGACCTGGGCTGACCGCCCGGCCGTTGGTCCAGCTGGTCGAGACCATGGCCACAAGGAATCCCACGGCGCCTCGGATGGTTAGAATTGGCAGTCGGCGGTAGCGAGTGCCAGCCGCCGGATCGAACCATCGGACCCGAGGATCGCCCGAGTTGCCTACCTACCAGTACCGCTGCACCGAGTGCGAGCACGCCTTCGAGCAGTTCCAGAGCTTCACCGACGACGCGCTCACCGTATGCCCGGTGTGCGGCGGCCGGCTGCGCAAGATGTTCAACGCGGTGGGCGTGGTCTTCAAGGGGTCCGGCTTCTACCGCAACGACAGCCGGAACAACTCCCCCAAGACGTCGAGCTCCTCGAGCTCGTCGGGGTCGGACTCCGGCGACGCGGGCAGCACCTCGAGTTCTGCGAGCTCCACAGACTCCTCGTCCTCGTCCGGCTCAGGGGCATCGGCCTCGTCGGGCTCAGGCTCGTCGGGTTCGTCGGACTCGTCGTCCTCCGCGGGCTCGAAGTCCTCCAGCCCGGCACCGTCGACCACCGGGAGCTGACCGGACTCTGCCTCATGGGGTGTCCGGATCCGTCGCCTGTGGAGAGGCCCGACGGGCCGACCTGCTCCCCGCCTACCGTCGGGGGATGCCCGCGACGACAGAGCTGCCCCCCGCCGGTGACCGGCGTGCCCGCCTGCGCCGCGCCGTACGTCGTACCCTCCTCGCCCGACGGCGCCCCTTGGCCGCCGGGTGTGCTGCCGTCGCCGTGCTCGCGATGGTTCACGCGGTGCGTCCGTCTGCGGGCCCGACCGTCGCGGTGACGGTCGCTGCCCGCGACCTCGGATCGGGCACGGTCCTGACCGACGGCGACCTGATGGTCCGGCGCTACCCGACGGGGGTGGCACCGACCGGATCCGACGCGCACGCCGTCGGGCGGACCCTCGCGGCGCCGGTCCGCAAGGGTGAGCCAGTGACCGATGTCCGGTTGGTGGCGCCCTCGCTGGTGGCGGCCTATCCCGACCGCGTCGCCGTTCCCGTCCGGATCGCGGACGCCGCCGCGGTGGGGCTCCTGCGAGCCGGTGACCACGTCGACCTGGTGGCGGCCGACCCTCGGCGCGGACGCGCGACGTACGTCGCGGTCGACGTGTCGGTTCTCGCGTTACCGGACCCAGCCGGCGACAACGATGCCTCCGCGGGGCTCACCGGCCGACTCGTGGTCGTGGCCGCGTTGCCCTCGGACGTCGGAAGGATCGCCGGGGCCGCCGCCACCAACCTCCTCAGCGTGGTGATTTCACGCTAGCGTGACCGGCATTCAACCCCACGCCGCCCGTGTGCGGCAGAGGAGAGTGCTATGACCGGGTTCAAGAACTTCGTCCTCCGCGGCAACCTCGTCGAACTGGCGGTGGCGTTCATCATGGCGACCGCGTTCGCCGCGGTGGTCACCGCCTTCACCGCCATCATCCTCGACCTGATCGGCAAGATCGGTGGCACGTCGAACTTCAGCGGCTACACGCCCGGCGGCGTCCACGTCGGCGCCTTCATCACCGCCGTGATCACGTTCCTGATCATCGCGGCCGTCGTCTACTTCCTGGTCGTCACGCCCTACACGAAGGCCAAGGAGCGGTGGACTCCCGGGGAGCCCGAGGGCACCCCGGCGGACGTCGCCCTGCTGGAGGAGATCCGCGACCTGCTCGCCCGGCAGGGCGGCAGTCCGACCGTCTGACGCAGCACACCCACCCACGGCTGGCCGGCCCTGCCATGACTCGGCCGGTCAGCCGTGGTGCGGCGGGACCTGGGAGCGTAGCCAGCGATCGCCGGGATCGTCGGCCGCGTCGCCCGACGATCGGTCGGGCTCGCGCTCGTCCGACGTGGTGTCGGGAAGTACGTCGCCGAACACCTCCGCGAGGCGCTTGCGGCGCTGCCAGTCCGGCTCGGAGTGCGCCTCGCAGTCCGCCTCGTCGGCCGGCGGGGTCGATGCTGGTGTCGGAGGAGTCTCGGGCATCGGCGACCTCAGGCGCACAGTCCGTTCGCCAGGTTGTTCGCCGCCTGGGCCTGCTCCTGCTGACCGTTCTTCGGGTGCTTGGTGACGCCCGGGATGTGCTTGGCGTTGAGCGAGCCCGACAGCATCGCCTTGCTGAGGACCTCGTCCTTCTTGATCGCGTCCCACAGCGTCTGTGCCTCGGGCTTCCAGACCACCCGGTTG
>JAICSC010000188.1 GCA_025937085.1 Nocardioides sp. | reverse complement strand
CGGACGTCCGCCCGCGGGCGGACGGGGCGGACGGCTGTCGTCCTCGTCGCTCTCGCGCGGCGCCGGGGCAGGCCGACGGCCCATGCCCTGGCTGGACGCGAACGGGTTGTTCCCGGGCCTCGGAGTGCCTGGTCGAGCCGCCGGACGCGGCGTCGGAGCCGGCGCCTTGGCGGCGGGCGCCTCGGGTGTCTCCGGCTCGGCTACGTCCGCTTCGGGCTCTGCGGGCGCCTGGGTCGCGGGCTTGGGCCCCGGCTTCGGCGCGGTCGAGGTCTCCGCGGCGGGTGCGCTCGGCTCGGCGACGGCCGCGCCGTTCGACTCGGCGGGCGCGGCGGCTGGAGCGGCGGCCTTGGCGGCCGGCTTCGCGGCCGGTGCCTCCGCGGGCTCCGATGGGGCCTTGGCGGCGAGCAGGGCGTCGCCATAGGTCTTCTTGAACTTCATCTCGACGGGAAGCTCGATCGTCGAGGAAGCAGACTTGACGAACTCCCCCATCTCCTTCAGCTTGTCGAGAACCTCTTTGCTCTCGATGCCGTAGGTCTTGGCGAGCTCGTGTACTCGGGTCTTGGCCACTGTTCTCCTTCTGGCCCAAGACCCGCTTCCCTCTGTGAGGGGTGGATCTCAGACCGCTGGTGGGTGTTGCTGTGGTGCTGAGCTGTTGAGGCTCATCGGGAGGTACTCATCGAGTGCTCATGAGCTACTGCTCCAGTTCCTCGTCGGACGGTCGGTCTGTGCTGCGGTCTGTGCTGCGGTCTTCGTGCTGTCGAGCGAGGCGAGGTACGCCGCCACCGGTGCGCTGTCGAGCCCCGTTCCCGGCGGGGTCACCCGGAGGGCCCTGCCGAACGCTCGACGGCGTACCGCTAGGTCGTAGCACACGGACGTGGGGTGCAGGTGCGCCCCTCGTCCGGGCCGGGTGGCTTCCGGATCGGGCACCACGGCCGGCCGGCCGTCGGCGTCCGAGCCGGCGGTCACCCGCAACAACTCGCTCTTCGCGGCCCGCTCACGACATCCGATGCAGGTCCGGAACGGTCCGGGGACCGCCGTGGAGACACGGGAAACCGATGCGCGAGCCACTGTGGTCAACCCTACCCCGCCACGGGGGGATTCCCCGAACTGACCGCTCGGCAGCGCGGCCAGGGCGTCGGCAAAGGGCGTGTCTCTCGATCCCCGGCCGTCGCGAGCGGCGTACGTGCCGGCGTTCGAGATCGATCGGATCAGCGGCTCGGACTGAGCCCGTCCCACAGACCCCATGAGTCACACCCGCCAGGCATTCCTTTCGCTTGTCGGGTGTTGCAACGCGTGACAAGCGACGGGATCGCCGGTCGGCCGGTGTTCCCGACCGCCATGACCGCTACTCCGCGCCCGTCTCCTCGTCAGACCGGATGTCGATCCGCCAGCCGGTGAGCCGGGCGGCGAGGCGGGCGTTCTGGCCCTCCTTGCCGATCGCGAGGGAGAGCTGGAAGTCGGGCACGACCACCCGGGCCGACCTCGCCTCGGCGTCCACGACCTCGACCGAGGTGACCCGCGCCGGCGAGAGGGCGTTGGCGACGAACTCGGCCGGCTCCTCGGAGTGGTCGACGATGTCGATCTTCTCGCCGTGGAGCTCGGACATCACGTTCCGCACCCGCTGCCCCATCGGCCCGATGCACGAGCCCTTGGCGTTGACGCCCGGCGTCGTCGACCGGACCGCGATCTTCGTACGGTGCCCGGCCTCGCGGGCGATCGCGGCGATCTCCACGGTGCCGTCCGCGATCTCCGGCACCTCGAGCGCGAAGAGCTTCTTCACCAGGTTCGGGTGGGAGCGCGAGAGCGTGATCTGCGGGCCACGCATGCCCTTGCGCACCGACACCACGAGGCACTTGATCCGTTCGCCGTGCTGGTAGCGCTCCCCCGGCACCCGCTCGCCGAGCGGCAGCAGCGCCTCGAGCTTGCCGAGGTCGACCATCACGTCGTCGGGGTTGCGACCCTGCTGGATGACGCCGGAGATGAGGTCGCCTTCCTTGCCCGAGAACTCGCCGTACCGGATGTCGTCCTCGGCGTCGCGGAGCCGCTGCAGCATGATCTGCTTCGCGGTCGTCGCCGCGATCCGACCGAAGCCCTCGGGAGTGTCCTCGTACTCCCCGATCTGGTTGCCCTCGTCGTCGAGCTCCGCGGCGTAGACCGTCACGTGGCCGCTCTTGCGGTCGAGCTGGACGCGTGCCTGCTCCACCGCACCCGGGGTCTTGTGGTACGCCGTGAGAAGGGACTGCTCGATGGCTTCGATCAGGACGTCGAACGAGATCTCCTTCTCGCGCTCGAGTGTGCGCAGGATCGACAGGTCGATGTCCATCAGGGCTCCTCGGACTTGCGGTTGAACTCGATCTGGACCAGGGCCTTCGCGATCGCGTCGTACTCCACACGCCTCGACGCGCCCGATACGTCGAGAGTCACGCCGGTGTCGTCGCTCCGGCCGACGCGCCCGGTCACGCGGGAGCCGTCGCGCAGGTCGGCCCGGACCAGACGGTCGTGGTTGCGACGCCAGTGCCGTGGCTCGGTCAGCGGACGGTCGACGCCGCGCGAGGTGACCTCCAGCGTGTAGGCCTGCTCCCCCATCAGGGCCTCGTCGTCCAGCTCCTGCGAGACCGCGCGCGTGGCCTCGGCGATGTCGTCCAGGGTCACGCCGCCGTCCTTGTCGACGGCCACCCGGAGCACGCGCTTCCTGCCGGCGGGAGTCATCTCCACCGCCTCGAGGTCGAGACCGAGCCCGGACAGCGGCTCACGGAGCGCATCGGTGATCCGGGAGCTGTCCGGAGTGAACGGGCTCACGATGCGACCTCCTGTGCTGTTGTCGGGACTCACGATAGCGAATGCCGGTCGCCGGCCTCGCCACCGTCGCCCGGGCTCAGCAGCCGCCCGGGGATAGGGTCGCCGTCGTGTCTGGCCCCCCTCCACCACACGCGTTGTCGCGCCGCGCGCTGCTGCGTGCGGGAGGCCTCTCGGGTCTCGTCGGTACGGCGCTCCTGGGCGGCTGCGACCTCGACCCGCGCTCCTCGACGAGCTCACCCGCGGCGCCGACGCCCGACCCCGACCAGCAGATCGTGGCCGCCGCGAGGAGGGAGCTACGTGGGCTGCTGGCCCGTCTCTCTCCGACCGGCGACGCCGCGCTCGTCGCCTGCCACCGGGCCCAGCTCGCCGCGCTGCAGGGGGACTCCCCGCCACCCACCAGGCGGCGCCGACGGCTCTCGCCCGCTCAGACGGTGGTGCGCGAACGCCGGGCCGCGGAACGGTTCACCCACTGGGCGCTCACGTGCCGCAACGGCGACCTGGCCCGCGTGCTCGCCTGCATCGCAGCCGGCATCCGGATGCAGCCGGTCCTGCAGGAGCAGTCGTGAGCGCGCCGTCGCTGGTCGACGCTCTCCAGCGGACCCTCGCCGCCGAGCATGCCGCGATCTTCGTGCTCGGCGCGCTCGGTGGGCGAGCCTCGGCGCACACTGTGACCTCGCTGCGCGACGCGCTGGCGACGGCGTACGACGGGCATGTCGAGCGTCGCGACCAGCTGCGCACCATGGTGGCGTCCGTGGGCGGTGACCCGGTGGCCGCGGAGCCGGCGTACCGACTCCCCAGCCCGCTGACCACAGCCGCCCAGATCGCAGCGGAGGCGCTCCGGGTCGAGCGCGGCTGTGTCACGACGTACGCCGCGCTGGTGGCGGTCAGCGCGGGCCCCGACCGGCGTTGGGCGGTGGCCGCGCTGGTCACCACCGCCGTCGGCGAGACGCCGTTCGGCGGGCGACCGCAGGCGTTGCCCGGGCTCGGCGCTACCTGATCCCGAGAGCCGGGGCCGGAGTCTCTGGTCCGGCCCGGCCACGGGCTCGCGGCCCGCGCGCGCCATGAAGAAGCCCCCGGCCCAGACGGGCCAGGGGCGGGCGCCCGGTGCTTCGAGGAATTCCCGAGACATTCCCCGAAGCACCCGGCGGATCGGCCAATTGGGGGGAATCGGCCCGGATCTGGATCTAGGGGGGGTGATCCATGACCCGCTGTGCACAATCATGCAACGCGCGGGCCGCGCGCGGGGGACGGTTCGTGCCTCATGTTTGTGCAATGCCAAAACATGAAGTTCAAAGGGACGCCAGCACCTCAGGCAGTTCCGACAGGGCCCGGACGACCGCATCGGGCGTTCCCACCGCGTGACCCACCTGGCCCGGTGGGATGGTGCTGAGCGGGATGTGCACGGCGCGCATGCCCGCTCGCCGGGCGCCCCAGACGTCGTCGAAGAGCCGGTCCCCCACGTAGACGCAGCGGGTGGGGTCGCTGACGTGCACGGCGTCCATCGCAGCACGGAAGGCGCGCGGCGACGGTTTCGTCCACGGGATCTCGCTGGTGTACACGTCACCGTCGACCAGGTCGTAGACCCCGTCACGCTCGAAGAAGCCGACGTGCCACTCCCGCGGCCAGATGGTGTTCGAGAGGACGCCGACCCGCAGGCCGTCGGCGTGCAGCCGCTCGAACAGGGGCCGGACCTCCGGGTCGGTGTAGGTGTGGGGCTCCCAGAACTCGCGGTACGCCGTCAGCAGCGCGGGGTCGTGCTCCAGCCCGGCCACGTCGAAGAGGTCGCCGAGGGTCGAGCTCCGCTGGTGCTCGCGCGCGCGGCCCCAGATCACCTCGCCCGCCCCGTGCAGCGCTGCCGCGTGCTCGGCAGTTCCTGAGGAAGCGAGGGACGAGCCGTCTCGAAGAGCCGAGTCGTGACCGGTCGTGGTCACCGCGGCGGCCAGGGCGAGGGACTCCGCGTGGAAGTCGATGTCGTGCCAGCGGGTCAGCGTGCCGCCCCAGTCGAAGATCACCGCGTCGAGGTCCACGCCCGGACCCTATGAGATCGCACGAGCCAGCACCGTCGTTTCCCGCCGAGGTTGCGGGACGTCATACGAAGCGAGAGCCATAGCTCCCACCACGTATGACGTCCCGGGCAGTCAGGCTCGGACGACCCCGACCAGGCGGTTGACCACCTCGTCGACCGGGACGTCCTCGCGGTCCCCGGTACGCCGGTCGCGCACCTCGATCGTGCCCTCGGCCAGGTTGCGACCGACCACGACGATCGTGGGCACGCCGATCATCTCGGCGTCCTTGAACTTCACGCCCGGGCTCACCTTCGGGCGGTCGTCGTAGAGCACGGTGACTCCGTCGGCGGCCAGCTCGGTGGCGATCCGGTCGGCGGCTGCGAAGACCGCGTCGTCCTTGCCGGTCGCCACCAGGTGGACGTCGGCCGGCGCGACGTTCCGGGGCCAGCACAGGCCCAGCTCGTCGATGGTGCCCTCGGCGATGGCGGCCACGGCTCGCGAGGGTCCGATGCCGTACGAACCCATCGTGACCGTGACCAGCTTGCCGTTCTCGTCCAGCACCTGCAGGCCGAGCGCGTCGGCGTACTTCCGGCCGAGCTGGAAGATGTGGCCCATCTCGATCCCGCGCGCGGACTCGAGCACGCCCTCGCCACAGTTCGGGCAGGGATCCCCGTCACGCACCTCGGCCGCCTCGATGGTGCCGTCGGCGGTGAAGTCGCGGCCGACGACGAGGTCGAGGACGTGACTGCCCGCCACGTCGGCGCCGGTGACCCAGCGCGTGCCCTCACTCACCCTGGGGTCGAGCAGGAAACGCACGCCGGCGGGCTTCTTCTCTCCGAGCGACCCCGGACCGATGTACCCCTTCGCCAGCGCCGGCCGGGCTGCGAAGTCGTCCTCGCTGAACGGCTCGAAGACTGCTCCTTCGCCGAGGTGCCCCTCCAGTCGCTTGTGGTCGATCTCCCGGTCGCCCGGGACGCCGAGGGCCAGGGCCTCGGTGGTGCCGTCGGGGTACCGGACCGAGTAGACGACGTTCTTCAGCGTGTCGGACGCGGTCCAGGGGCGGTCGTCGCGGGGGTACTTCTGGTTCAGCAGGTCGACCAGGGTGTCGATCGTGGGCGTGTCGGGCGTCTCCTCCGCGTGGGCGGCCGGCACGTCGTCGTACGCGATCGGCGCCGGCGTGCGGAGCTCGACCGCCTCGACGTTCGCCGCGTAGTCGCACTTCGTGCACCGCACATAGGTGTCCTCACCCACCGCGGCACGCGCCAGGAACTCCTCCGACCTCGACCCGCCCATGGCGCCGCTCAGCGCCTTGACGATGACGTAGTCGAACCCGAGTCGGTCGAAGATCCGGATGTAGGCGTCACGGAACCGCTGGTACGACGCCTCGAGCCCGGCGTCGTCGATGTCGAACGTGTAGGCGTCCTTCATCGTGAACTCACGGCCGCGCAAGAGACCCGCTCGCGGCCGTGCCTCGTCGCGGTACTTGGTCTGGATCTGGTAGATCGACAGCGGGAGGTCCTTGTACGACGAGTACAGGTCCTTCACGACGAGGGTGAACATCTCCTCGTGGGTGGGCCCGAGGAGGTAGTCCGCGCCCTTGCGGTCCTGGAGCCGGAAGATGCCGTCGCCGTACTCGGTCCAGCGCCCGGTGGCTTCGTAGGGATCGCGCGGCAGCAGGCAGGGGAAGAGCAGCTCCTGGGAGCCGATCGCGTCCATCTCCTCGCGGATGACGGCATCGATCCGGCGGAGCACCCGCAGGCCGAGCGGCAGCCACGTGTAGATGCCGGGCGCGTTGCGTCGGATGTAGCCGGCCCTGACCAGCAGCCTGTGAGACGGCACCTCGGCGTCCGCCGGGTCGTCGCGCAGCGTGCGGACGAAGAGGCTGGACATGCGCAGGACGGTGCTCATGCGCGAAAGCCTACGGGCGTCGGATCGGCCCTCGCGACGCGGATTCCCGGGCCACGGGGGTGCCTCCCGCTCGCCGAGCCCACGACATGTCACCCACGCGGTTCCAGACGAGTACTCCGACCAGTGCCCCCACCAGCCCGATCAGCACGCCCGCGACGATGTCCTCGGTGTGGTGGACGTGGGCGAGCACCCGGGCGACGCCGACCAGCACGGCGAGCGCGAGCAGCCCGAGGCCTGCCGCACGTCGGTGGCGGAGCACCACGAAGGCGG
>JAICSC010000212.1 GCA_025937085.1 Nocardioides sp. | reverse complement strand
CTGCCGGCCCCGAGAAGGGCCACCGGTCCGTCTGTGCGACGGGGTGAACGTGAAGTTGTCGTGCGGATCGGCCGGCGTCGTTGTCGCCCGACTTGTGTCGCGGAGGTTACCCGTGTCAGGACTCCTGACATATTGGATCGATCAAGGGTCTGTGGCCCCCGTCACACCCCGTTGCGGCTACCCGCTGCCGGGTGGCTCAACCCCCGGTCGCACGCCCAGCGTCGCGCTCGGCCTGCGAGCGCAGGATGCAGAACTCGTTGCCCTCCGGGTCGGCCAGCACCACCCACCCGGTGCCGGGCCCCCACTGGTCGCGCAGGTCCGCTACCTCGACCGCGCCGTGCTCCCGGAGCCGGGCCAGCTCCTCGTCGCGGGTGCCCTGCCGCGGCATCAGGTCGAAGTGGATGCGGTTCTTGACCGACTTGGTCTCCGGGACCTCGATGAACAGCACCCGGTGCCCGGTCTCGGGATCGCGGATCAGGCACTCCTCGTGGCCGGGCTCGTTGGGGTCGTCCTCGAGGTCGACGTACCCGAGGACGGGCTTCCACCACTCGGAGAGCGCGTAGGCGTCGGCGCAGTCCACGGACGTGTGGGAGATGAAGGAGGTCATGGGTCACTGTGCCCACGACCTCGCACCCGCTGGCAACGGGATTCCGTGACGCCCGATGGGCCGACGGCACCGATTCGGCCCGCCCTACCCGTTCGGCTATCCTCGTGCAGTCCTCGCCGCGGCTTCGCGCAGAAGCCGGGTGGCCGGGACTCAGCGCCCGTAGCTCAACGGATAGAGCATCTGACTACGGATCAGAAGGTTTGGGGTTCGAATCCCTACGGGCGCGCAGACGGACCCCGGCCGGCCTGCAGGTTCGCCGGGTTCCTGCCGCCGGGGTGGCCGAGCCGGGCTCAGCTCAGCTCGGGACGTCATACGAGGTGGACGCTATAGATCACGTTCCGTATGACGTCCTGACTCGCGACCGCTCCCCGGCTCTCTCTTGACCGGCTCCCGCCGCGGAGGCACACTCGTGTCTGTTCCTTCAGGCGCATTCAAGTGCGCAATACGCAACAAGGAGTACCCCGTGGCAGACGTCCCAGGAACGGCGCGCTGCGTCGTCATCGGTGCCGGCATCGTCGGCAACAGCCTGGTCCACCACCTGGCCCGGCTGGGCTGGCGCGACATCGTGCAGCTCGACCAGGGCCCCCTGCCGAACCCTGGCGGGTCGACCGGTCACGCGTCGAACTTCATCTTCCTCACCGACCACTCGCGCGAGATCACCGACCTCACCCTGGACTCCGTCGCGCAGTACAAGGAGCTCGGGGTCTTCACCGAGTCCGGCGGCTTCGAGGTCGCCCGCACCGAGGAGCGGATGGAGGAGCTTCGCCGCCGGATGTCCTCGGCCAAGGCGTGGGGCATCGAGGCCGAGATGGTCAGCCCCGAGTTCGTCCAGGAGAAGGTGCCGTTCCTCGACAAGGACCAGATCGTCGGCGCCTTCTGGCAGCCGGGCGTCGGCGTCGTCGACTCACTGCGGGCGGGCACCATCATGCGCGAGGGTGCGGTCGCCGCCGGAGCGCTGACCACCGTTCCGAACGTCGAGGTCGTCGGCCTCGACGTCGAGGACGGCCGGATCAGGCGGGTGCGCACCGACAAGGGCGACATCGAGGCGGAGTACGTCGTGATCGCGTGCGGCGTGTGGAGCCCGAAGATCGGCGACATGGCGGGCGTGAGCATCCCGCTGACCCCCGCCGTACACCAGATGATCAGCGTCGGCCCCTGCCCGCAGCTGGCCGGACAACAAGGAGAGATCTCCTTCCCGATCGTGCGCGACATGGACACCTACTGCTACGAGCGCCAGCACGGTGCGGACATGGAGGTCGGCTCCTACGCCCACCGCGCGATCCTGATGGCGCCGGAGGACATCCCGACGATCGAGCAGTCCAAGCTCTCGCCGACCGAGCTCCCGTTCACCGAGGAGGACTTCGACCCGCAGCTGGAGCAGGCCTACGAGCTGATGCCGGAGCTGCTCGGGGCCGACGGCGCCGAGATCCGCTACGCCATCAACGGCCTGCTCTCCCTGACCTGCGACGGCGCGCCGATCCTCGGCGAGAGCCACGTCAAGGGCCTGTGGACCGCGTCCGCGGTCTGGGTCAAGGAAGGCCCCGGGGTCGGCCGTGCGGTCGCCGAGTGGATGACGCAGGGCTGGTCGGAGATCGACGTCGCGCACAGCGACATCGCCCGCTTCCACGAGCACCAGAAGCGTCGTGAGCACACACGGCTGCGCACCACCGAGTCGTTCATCAAGACCTACGGCATCATCCACCCGAACGAGCAGTACGAGTCGGACCGCAACCAGCGCAAGGCCCCGATGTACGACAGCCAGGAGAAGCTCGGCGCGTTCTTCTTCGAGACCGCCGGTTGGGAGCGGCCGCACTGGTACGAGTCCAACGCCGATCTCGTCGAGCAGTACGGCGAGGCCGTGATGCCGCGCGAGCACGAGTGGGACTCTCGTTGGTGGAGCCCGATCATCAACGCCGAGCACCTCCGCATGCGCGAGGCGGCCGGGGTCATCGACCTCACGGCGTTCCAGGTCTTCGACATCGAGGGTGAGGGCGCGCTCGAGAGCGTCCAGCAGACCTGCGTCGCACAGTGCGACGTCGCGGTCGGCAAGGTCATCTACACGCCGGTGCTCGACGCCAACGGCGGGTTCCGCTCCGACCTGACCGTGATGCGACTCGGGGACACCCACTACAGGGTGGTCACCGGCGGTGCGCACGGCCCGGCGGACCGCCAGTGGTTCGGCGACCACCTGGTCGGCGAGGCCACGCTCACCGAGCGCACCGACGACGTCGCGACGATCGGCCTGTGGGGCCCGAAGGCGCGCGACATCCTCGCCTCGCTCACCGACGCCGACGTGTCGAACGAGGGTTTCCCGATGCTCAGCTGCCGGGAGATCCAGGTGGCGACGGCCGGGGGCGCCGTGACCGTGCTGGCGTCGCGGATCTCCTACGTCGGCGAGCTCGGCTGGGAGCTGTACGTCGCCTTCGAGGACGCCGCCGCGCTCTGGGATGCGTTGCTCGCCACGGGTGACACCCACGGCACGCGACCGATGGGCATCGGCGTCTACGGCACCACCGGCCGGATCGAGAAGGGCTACCGCGCGTACGGCTTCGAGCTGGACGCCGAGCGCAGCATCGTCGAGGCGGGCATGCAGCGCCCCAAGGTGAAGGCGGCCGACTTCGTCGGCCGGGACGCCTACCTGGCGCAGCGGGAGGCTTCCCCGAAGACGGTGCTCTGCACGTTGACCGTCGAGGACCACACGTCCGCCTCAGGCGTGAAGCGGTACATGCTCGGCGGAGAGCCAATCCTGACCCGCGACGGCGGCACGCTGACCGACGGACACGGGCACCACCCCTACGTCACCACGGCCGGCTCCGCGCCGTCGCTGGGCAAGCACGTGCTGCTGGCCTACCTCCCGCCCGAGCAGGCCGAGATCGGTACCGAGCTCGCGGTCTCCTACATGGAGGAGCTCTACCCGGTGGTCGTCCGCTCCGTCGACGCGACCGCGCTGTTCGACCCGAGCAACGAGCGGATGCGCTGATGGCCTCGGTCGGCGTCCTGGTCTGCGTCAAGCGCGTTCCCGACATCACCGAGGAGGTCGCCCTCACCGAGGACGGTCAGTCCGTCGACGGACGGCGCGCGGGGTTCACGATGAGTGCCCACGAGGAGTGTGCGGTCGAGCTCGCGGTCCAGGTGGCCGGTGGCAGCGACGGCGAGGCGACCGTGCTGACCATCGGCGACGCCGATGCCGTCGAGCAGCTCCGCAACGCGCTGGCCGTCGGCTGCACGGCGGCGACCCACGTCGTGGGTGAGCCCTTCGCCTTCGGCCCGGCCGACGTCGCGCGCGAGATCGCGGCGGTCGTCCGCGACCACGAGTCGGCAGGCCGCTCCCACGACCTGGTGCTCCTCGGCAACGACGCCGCGGACAGCGGTGACTTCCAGGTCGGCATCCGGCTCGCCTACGAGCTCGGCCGGCCCGTCGTCAACGGCGCCTCGACGGTGGCGGTCGAGGACACACCCGAGGGCCCGGTGGTGGTCGCCGTGGGGGAGGGGCCGGAGGGTCAGGAGACCTACCGCATGCCGCTCCCGGCCGTGGTGACGATCCGCGAGGGTGGCGTGGAACCGCGCTACCCGTCTGTGCCCGGGCGGCTCAAGGCCAAGAAGATCCCGATCGAGGAGCGCCAGCCGACGGCCGAGCCGGCGGGCGCGAGCCGTGTCCGGATGACGCTTCCCCCACCCACCCCGAGCGCGGTCCAGATCCTCGGTGAGGGTCCCGAGGCCGCGCCTGCCGTGGTCGACGTACTCGAGAAGCTGGGAGTGCTGACCCCCGGAAAGGTGGCACCGTGATCCTCACCCTCGTCGAGACCGACCTCGAGGGCGCTGCCACCGAGGTCTCGCTCGAGGCCGTCACGTTCGCCCGCGACCTCTCTGCCGCGGGCAACGGCGTCCCGGTCGACGCCGTCGTGATCGGTGACGTCTCGGAGGAGCTGCGCGGCGACCTTGCGGCGTACGGCGTGAGAACCGTGCACCAGGTCGGCGGCGACGATGTGGCGGCGTACTCCGGGGCCGGCTGGGCCTCGGCCATCCTGACGGTCCGCGAGGCGGCCGGCTCGGTCGTGGTCCTGGCCGCCGGCACCGACCGCGGCAACGAGCTGATGGCCCACGTCGCGACCCGCGCGGGCGCGTCGATGGCCGCGAACGTGCTCACCTTCTCGGGCCTGGCACCGTTCGTGGTGACCCGCCAGGTCGTCGGGGGCGCGGCGCTGGAGGAGATGAACCTCCACCAGCGGCCCGCGGTCTTCACCGTCGCCGGGCACGCCGTCGAGGCCAAGCCGGCTGATGTGGCCGGGGCGGCCGAGGTCGTCGCGCACTCGCCGACGATCGCTCCGGAGGATCTCGTGGCGCGCGTCGTCTCGACCGCGGAGCCGGCGCCCGACGAGTCGGGTGCTCTCACCGCCGCGAAGGTCGTGGTCGGCGCCGGCCGAGGTGTCGGTGGGGCGGAGAAGTTCGACGACGTGCTCGAGCTGACCGGGCTCCTCGGCGGTGCCCTGGGGGTCTCGCGCGTGGTGACGAGCGCCGGCTGGCGACCGCACCACGAGCAGGTCGGGCAGACCGGCAGCCGGATCTCTCCGGACCTGTACGTCCCGTGCGGCATCAGCGGAGCGATCCAGCACTGGGCGGGCTGCTCCTCGGCCAAGACCATCCTCGCCATCAACTCCGACGCCGAGGCGCCGATGGTGACCCGCGCGACGTACGCCGTCATCGGCGACCTGCACGAGATCGTCCCGGCCATCAACGCCGAGATCCGGCGACGGGGCTACGTGGGCTGACGCTGACTCGAGTCGGGCCGGCCGGGAAGGGGCAGGGTCGCGATCACCAGGCCGAGCACGACCCCGCCCACGACATCGCTGAAGAAGTGGTAGTGGAGGTAGATCACCGACGCACCCACGACCACGACCAGCACGGCGTTCACCAGGACCCGGCCGATCAGCTGCCGCGGCCGTCCGAGCCAGGCCAGGAGCAGCGCCACGCAGACCAGCGTCGACGTCGTGTGGCCGGACGGGAAGGCTCCGCCGTGGTCGCCGAGGGCGTTGCGGGTGGGGCCGGGCACCGCGAGCAGCGGCTTGAGCAGCAGCACCGACGCCACGACCAGGCCGACCCGGATCGCCGCTTCTCCGGCGATCCACCATCGACGGCGACGCCACGCCGCCAGCATCCCGAGCGCCAGGGTGATCGGCAGCGCGACCTCGGGGGTCGCGACGTCGAAGACGGTCTTGGCCGGGTCCCACATCGGTGACTTCCGCCGCGCGGCCGCCCAGTCGGTGAGGGACTGGTCGAGGTGACCCCACCAGCCCAGCTCGACCGTCCAGGCGATCAGCGCGAACAGTGCGAGCAGGGCCAGCCACCTGCCTGAGTGCCCCCGCAGGGACGAGGTGGCGCGGCGGAGACCACGGTCCCCCTCGCCGACCCGGTCGACGACCCCCTGCGACTCCACGGAGGAGACGGTATCCGCCCCGGGGCGCCTCGCCCTCGGCCCTCAGGACCTTCACAGCAAACTGGTCAGGTCGGGTTCAGGCTGGGCCGCACCGATGGCGACCGGTCAGGTGAGCATCTCCTCCGGCACCGCGGCGAGCGCCGCCTCGATCGCGGTGACGAGGCCGCGTGCCGAGGCGGCCGTGAGCTCGAGCGCCACGCGGGCACCGGGCCCCTTCGCGGGGTCGGCCAGGTCGATGTTGAGGGTGTGGTCGGCCATCGCGTGGACCGGGTGGTCGTAGTACACGGTCGCGTCGGTGACGTGGAACCAGGTGCCTCCGGGGCCCTTCGCGCTGCCGTTCAT
>JAICSC010000200.1 GCA_025937085.1 Nocardioides sp. | reverse complement strand
GGCCTCGAGGTTGGCCGGGGCGACGCCGACGGTGCCGTGCATCGGGTCCAGCGGCAGCACGAGCTCGTCGTCGGTACGACGCGCCCGGAAGGTCACCGTCCGGCCGACCGTGTCGACGTCGTACATCCAGACCAGCTCGTCAAGCGGCGCCTGGAGACCGGCGGTGACGTGGGTCGAGGTGAGGGCGCCGAACAGCGGGATCGTGCTCGACGCCGCCCAGTCGCGGGACGGCTCGATGGAGACGAAGTGCACCGCGAGGGTGTCGCCGGGCTCGGCGCCCTCGACGTGGAAGGGCCCGGTGAGGGGGTTCACGAACGGGAACTCGATCACCCGCGAGACCAGATCGTCGATGCCCCGCACCTTGCCCGCGAAGGCGTCCTCGGTCCAGAGCTCGAGCACCGTGCCCGGCTTGACCCGGCGTACGGGCGCGACCCCGCCGAAGGTCCACGCCAGCTCGTCGGCGGCGGGGGAGTAGCTCAGGACGTCCATTCGCTCAGTCCTCGTCGAAGACGCGCTTGGTCTCCAGGATCCGGCGCGGGTCCCGTGCGTTGAGCCACACGAGGTAGGCGATGCCGATCACCATCCAGATCGCGGCGATCGGGCCGGCGTACCACAGCGGTCTCGGCAGGCTGGTGATGAAGCTGAACGCCGGGATGCCGGCGCCGGCGAAGAACGCCGGAATGAAGGCCAGCGCGCCGAGGATCGGCAGGATCGCGTGCCGGAGGACACTGAACTCATCGCGACGGAAACGGAGGTAGTACAGCAGGCAGGCGATGTTCAGCAGGATGTACATCGGCGCGAAGATGTCGACCAGGATCGTCGCCGTCAGTGCGAACCCGGTGACCGGGTCGTAGTAGAACCCGAGGAACAGCGCTACTGCCAGCGAGACCACCAGCTGCGCGAGAAGGGGCACCACGGGGGAGCCGAACGGGTTGAGCCGGCCGAGCCCCTCGGGGAGCAGCCGGATCCGACCCATCGCGAACATCGTCCGGGTGGAGGAGTTGTTGGCGGCGTTCTGGTTGGCGATGATCGAGTTGATCAGGGCCAGGAACACCAACAGGAAGCCCACCCCACCCCACGCATCGCGGGCGAGCACGTTCTGCCACGGGTTGCTGTCGTTCGCGGTGAAGTCGATCATGTGGGCCGGGCCGAACGAGACGGCGCTGGCATAGGTGTTGAGGATGTAGAACACGCCGATGCCCAGGCACGCGAGGACGATCGCCAGCGGGATCGTGCGCCGGGGCTCGTGCGCCTCCTCCGCGATCGGGGCCGCCTGCTCGAACCCGATGAAGGCCAGGATGGTGAACACCGATCCCGCGATCACGCCCGAGAAGCCCTTGTAGTCGGGGTTGTTGGCGTAGTGGGTGCCGAACACCTGGAGCGTGTTGTCGCTGCCTGCCTGGACGATCAGGGTCAGCGAGATGCCGACGAAGACCAGGATCTCGAAGGCGCCGAGCAGCACGCCCACCCTGGTGGACGCGGTGATGCCGCGGTATCCCAAGGCAAAGATGAGCAAGCAGACCAGGACCGTCCAGATCCACCAGGTGTCGTTCGACCAGCCCCACTCCTGGTTCAGGGTGCCCGCGACGACGAAGCCCATCTGCAGGGCCAGGAACGGGCCGCCGACGATGACGCCGAGCAGGAACCCCCAGGCGACCAGGAACCCTGCCTGCGGGTGGATGCCGTGGCTGACGAACGTGTAGAAGGAGCCGGCGGACGGCAGGTGCTTGGACAGCTGACCGATCGAGTTGGCGGCGAAGAGGCAGGCGACCAGGGCCAGGATCACCGCCAGGGGAGCGGCGCCGCCGGCGTAGGAGATGCCGAGCGGGATCGAGAGTGCCGTCGCGATGGCCGGTGCCATGAACGTGATCGACTGGAAGAGGACACCGCTGAAGCTCACCGCCCCACGCTTCAGTTCGGGTGATCCTCCGGTGGGGGCAGTGGGTACGTCGGCCGCCATCGCCACGCTCCTCGGCTCGGGGATGATTCGAGAAACCGACTCAATGTAGGACTCGGGCCGAGCTGCGGCAACGGCTATGCGCCGGGCTTCGGGACGACGCGCGCCCTCAGCCGGGCACGGGATCCGAGGCACTCGTCGACGGGTGTCGAACGACGTCATGCTCGTTCGACGTAGGCAGGACAGGAGATGACGACGGAAGGGGAGCACCATGCGCAAGCTCGTGCTGCAGATGGGCATCTCGATCGACGGGTACGTCTCGGGCGGTCCGGGGGAGGACATCGGCGGTGGAGGACCCCAGCACCCCGACGTCGTCGCACGGATCATGGACTGGATCTCGCGAGCCGGTGCACATGCCATGGGCCGGGTCACCTACGAGGAGATGTCGGGATTCTGGCCGACGTCGACCGACGAGTACGCCGCGCCGATGAACGAGATCCCGAAGGTGGTGTTCTCGAAGACCCTCACCCGAGCCGACTGGGCGACCACGACGATCGCCAGGGGCGATCTGGCGGACGAGGTCGCGAAGCTCAAGAACGAGCCCGGCGGCGACGTCATCGTCTACGGCGGCTACACCCTCGCCCAGGCCCTGACCAGCGCTGACCTGGTCGACGAGTACCGACTGGTCGCACGCCCGGTGGCGCTGGGCAGCGGTGAGCCGATGTTCAAGGACCTGCCGGTGGGTCGTCGGCTCGACCTGGTCGAGGCCACGCCGTACCCCGACGGGACGGTCATCACGGTCTACCGCAAGCCGAGCTGACGCCTCAGCCTGGATCAGAGCTTGCGGAGCCGCACGTACTGCACCGAGTGGTCGCGCGCCTTGCGCAGCACCAGGGTCGCTCGTGACCGGGTCGGCAGGATGTTCTGCTCGAGGTTGGGTCCGTTGGTGGTGTCCCAGATCTCCAAGGCTGTGGTGGTGGCCTCGTCTGGTGACAGGTCGGCGTACCGGCGGAAGTACGACGCGGGGTCGGCGAAGGCGGTCTCGCGCAGACGCTGGAACCGGTCCACGTACCAGGACCGGATGTCGGAGGTGGCCGCGTCGACGTAGATGCCGAAGTCGAAGAAGTCGCTCAGGCCCAGCCCGGGGCGGCCGTCGTCGGTGACCCGGGCCGGTTGCAGGACGTTGAGACCCTCCAGGATCACGATGTCTGGGCGGTGGAGCACGACGGTCTGGCCCGGCACCCGGTCGTAGGTCAGGTGGGAGTAGACGGGGGCCTCGACGTGGTCCTTGCCGGACTTGATGTCGACCACGAACTTCAGCAGCGCCCGCCGGTCGTAGGAGTCGGGGAAGCCCTTGCGCGCCATCAGGCCGCGCCGCTCGAGCTCGGCGGTCGGCCGCAGGAAGCCGTCGGTCGTGACCAGCGCGACGTTGGGGTGCTCGGGCCAGTGCGCGAGCAGGTGCTGGAGCACCCGCGCGGTCGTCGACTTGCCGACCGCGACGGAGCCGGCGAGTCCGATCACGAACGGTGTGCGCGGAGGCTGCGGCTGGTGCAGGAACTCCTCCTGCGTGCGGTACAGCCGCCGGGCGGCCTCCACACGCAGGCTCAGCAGCTTCGACAGCGGGAGGTAGACCTGCCGGACCTCGTCGAGGTCGAGGTGCTCACCGAGCCCGCGCAGCCGCGTGATCTCGTCGGCCGTGAGTGGCTGCTGGAAGTGCGCACCGAGCTCGGCCCACGCGTCGCGGTCTAGCTCGACGTACGGCGTGAGGTCGCCGCCGCCCGCACCGCGGGCCGCTCGGGTGGACATGGCGGGCATTGTTCCAGCCGACCCGCGCCCGGATTCGGGGCAGGTGGCTGAACCTCTCATTACACCGCCGCTGAGCCGAAAAGTCATCGGTTGATCTCGACAACGCCGGATGTAAGCCTGCGTCTGGCCCACATGTCCCTACCGGGTCGTGATGACCGGGTCACTCCATCTCACCCGAGGAGTCAGGTTCGTGAGAATTTCCCCACTCAAAGTGAAGCTGGCCGCCGCCCTCACGGCGTCAGCGACCGTCGCCGCGCTCGGCGTCGGCGTAGCAGGCAGCCCGGCCGGCGCGGCCGGACCGACCATCACGCCCCACCGGGTCAAGGTCCAGCCCGACATCCACAAGGTGTCCATCAAGCCCGGTGCGGTGCACTTCAGCTGCCAGGACGTCCCGCTCGGCACTCCAGATGGGAGGTGCTACCAGCCCGCCCAGATCCAGCGTGCCTACGGCGTCACGCCGCTGCTCAACCGCGGCAAGGACGGCCGCGGCCGCACCATCGTGATCGTCGACGCATTCCAGAGCCCCTACGTCCGGTCGGACCTCCGGATCCAGGACAAGGTGTTCGGTCTGCCGAAGGCTCGTCTGCAGATCGTCCACCCGCAGGGTGTGCCGGCCTTCGACCCCAACGACGGCAACATGGTCGGCTGGGCCGAGGAGACGACCCTCGACGTGCTGTGGGCCCACGCGATCGCTCCCGGGGCGAAGATCAAGCTCGTCCAGGCCAGGAGCAACAACGACGACGACATCCTCGCCGCCACGACGTGGGCGGTGGACCATCGCGCCGGAGACGTGCTGTCGCAGAGCTTCGGCGAGGCCGAGCAGTGCATGGACCCGGACCTGCTGAGCCTGCAGCACCAGCTGTTCGCCAAGGCGTCCCGTCAGGGCTGGACCATGTTCGCCTCGTCCGGCGACTCCGGTGCCGCCCAGCCCGCCTGCACCGGGACCGGCGCGGTCGAGGCGGCCAGCACCCCGGCGTCGGACCCGTTCGTCACCGGCGTGGGCGGCACGACGTTGAACGCCAACTCCAGGACCGGCGCGTACATCGGCGAGACCGCGTGGACCGAGCCAAACTTCGGATGCAACCCGCCAGCCACCGGGCCGACCGACGTGAACTGCAGCGGTGGTGGGTTCAGCAGTATCTACGAGAAGCCCAACTACCAGAGCCGCGACGTCCCGGGCGACATGCGCGGTGTCCCCGACGTGTCTTACAACGCGGGCGTCGACGGTGGCGTGCTCACGCACTGCGGGATCTGCAACCTCGAGTTCGGCCTGGACCCGGCAGACCCGACGGTCTTCTTCCTGTTCGGGGGCACGAGTGCGGGCTCACCGCAGTGGGCAGGCATCGCCGCGATCGGCGCCCAGATGGCCCACCACCGGCTCGGCAACATCAACCCGAGGCTGTACGCCATCTCGCACCGGTCGAACGGCGCACTGCACGACGTCACGACCGGCAACAACGACGTGGCCGAGATCGGCGGCGGGTTCGACGCGGCCTCCGGTTGGGACCCGGTGACCGGGCTCGGCACCCCGAACGCCGTGCGTCTGCTGCCGCGACTGATCCACAGGTAACACCGACAACCAGCATGAGGACGGCCGTCGCTCGGGCGGCGGCCGTCCTCGCGCTGCACCGATAGAATCCCGCGCTATGTGCGGCATCGTGGGGTACGTCGGCGGCAAGCAGGCCCAGTCGGTCGTGATCGAGGGCCTGCGGCGGATGGAGTACCGCGGCTACGACTCCGCCGGCGTGGCCCTGGTCAGCGACGACCGGATCGCCTGGGCGAAGAAGGCCGGCAAGCTGGCCAACCTCGAGAAGGCGCTCGCGGAGGCACCGCTGCCCGGCTCCTCCACCGGGATCGGGCACACCCGCTGGGCGACCCACGGTGCACCGACCGACACCAACGCCCACCCGCACCTGGGCGACCACGGCCGGGTCGCGCTCGTGCACAACGGCATCATCGAGAACTTCGCCGAGCTGCGGGACGAGGTCGCGGCGTCCGGCGCCGTCCTGCGGTCCGAGACCGACACCGAGATCGCGGCCCACCTGCTCGAGGCCGCCCTGGCCTCCGGCGGGACGCTGACCCAGGCGATGCAACAGGTCTGCTCCAGGCTCGAGGGGGCGTTCACCTTGGTCGCGGTCGACGGTGAGGACCCGTCGCGGGTCGTGGCCGCCCGCCGCAACTCACCTCTGGTGGTCGGCATCGGCGAGGGCGAGAACTTCATCGGCTCCGACGTGGCGGCGTTCATCGAGCACACGCGAGAGGCGTTGGAGCTCGCGCAGGACCAGATCGTCACCATCACCCGCGACGGGGTCGAGGTGATCGGGTTCGACGGCGTGCCCGCCGAGGGCACGCGTTACCACGTCGACTGGGACGTCTCCGCCGCGGAGAAGGGCGGCTTCGACTGGTTCATGCGCAAGGAGATCTTCGAGCAGCCGCGGGTGATCGCCGACGCCCTGCTCGGTCGTCACGACACGGACGGTCGGTTGCAGCTGGACGAGATGCGGATCTCCGACGACAAGCTCCGCGAGGTCGACAAGATCATCATCGTCGCCTGCGGCACGGCGTTCTACGCCGGGCTGGTGGCGAAGTACGCGATCGAGCACTGGACGCGCATCCCGTGTGAGGTCGAGCTGGCGCACGAGTTCCGCTACCGCGACCCGATCCTGACCCGGGCCACGCTCGTGGTGGCCATCAGCCAGTCCGGAGAGACCGCAGACACGCTGATGGCGATCCGACACGCGCGGCTGCAGCGGTCGAAGGTGCTGGCGATCTGCAACACCAACGGCTCGACGATCCCCCGGGAGTCCGACGCGGTCATCTACACCCACGCCGGGCCGGAGATCGGGGTCGCGTCGACCAAGGGCTTCATCACGCAGATGATCGCGGCGTACCTGCTCGGGCTGTACCTCGCACAGGTC
>JAICSC010000214.1 GCA_025937085.1 Nocardioides sp. | reverse complement strand
CTCCTAGCGTCACGAACCACCAGAAGCCATCCGCAAGGGGGAGACATGACCACCAGGCAAGCGACCAGCGACGACACCGCCCTGAAGGCGCGGCACCGCGCCATGTGGGCGCTCGGCGATTACCACGCCGTCGCGACCGAGATCATCCCGGACCTCGGGCCGGTACTCGTCGAGGCGGCCCACATCGGGCCCGGCGACCACGTCCTCGACGTCGCCGCCGGCGCGGGGAACGTCGCGATCCCGGCCGCCGCCACCGGCGCCCACGTCATCGCCAGCGACCTCACGCCCGAGTTGCTCGACCGCGGCCGTGCCGACGCCGAGGCGAAGGGGGTCGGCCTGGAGTGGCGGGTCGCCGACGCCGAGAACCTGCCGTTCGAGGACGACGCCTTCGACGCGGTCACCTCCTGCGTCGGCGTGATGTTCGCACCGCACCACGAGGCCGCCGCCGACCAGCTTGTCCGCGTCTGCCGGCCCGGCGGTCGGATCGCCCTGATCGCGTGGACGCCGGACGGCTTCATCGGCCAGATGTTCGCGGTCATGAAGCCGTACGTCGCTCCCCCGCCCCCAGGAGCCCAGCCGCCGCCGCTATGGGGCGACGTCGCCCACGTGCGGGAGCTGTTCGGCGACCGGGTGACCGACCTGACAGCCAGCCAGCAGCTGCTCCGCGCCGAGGGCATGGATGACCCGATGGCCTTCCGGGAGTACTTCAAGCAGAACTACGGCCCGACGATCGCGGCGTACCGCGGTCTCGCCGAAGACCCCGCCCGCGCCGCCGAGCTCGACCAGGCACTGGACGACCTCGTGGCGAGGTTCCGCGCACCCGACGGAGGCATCGACTGGGAGTACTTGCTCGTCGTCGCTACCGTCGCCTGAGCCCCCAACCTGGCTCAGCCTGGCTCAGCCCGGCTCGGGAGCGACACGCCGCATCAGGTCCGACGATCCCGCCGCGCCGCACGATCCAATGGTTGTGGCCCGGCGACGTATGAGATCGCCGGGCCTGATGCGTGTCCGGACCCTGGTGCGGGGTCGGCTCAGGCCCGGCAGTAGTGCTCGATGTCGCGGAGCAGCGCGGCCTTGGCCTCGGGCTCCGCGAACGACGCGCGCACCGCGGCGCGGGCCAGGTCGGCGATCCCGTCGGCGTCGAGGTCGAGCAGCCGGGCCGCGATCTCGTACTCCTGGTTCAGGCTGGTGCCGAACATCGACGGATCGTCGGAGTTCACCGTGATCGTCACCCCGGCGTCCCGGAACGTAGCGATCGGATGCTCCTCGAGGGCGGCGACCGCCTTGGTGGCGATGTTCGACGACGGGCACACCTCGAGCGGGACGTCGTGCGCGGCGAGGTACTCGAGCAGAGCCGAGTCCTGCGCGGCCGACGTCCCGTGGCCGATCCGCTCGGCCCCGAGCAGTCGGAGGGCGTCCCACACGGTCTCCGGGCCGGTCGTCTCACCCGCGTGCGGCACGCTGTGCAGGCCGACTCTGCGCGCCGCGTCGAAGTGCGGCTTGAACTGGGCACGGGCCACGCCGATCTCCGGGCCGCCGAGCCCGAACCCGATCAGTGCGTCGACGCGGTGGTTGGTCGCGAAGGACAGCGTCGCGTCGGCGGCTGGCATCCCGCTCTCGCCGGGAATGTCGTAGATCCACCGCAGCACGATCCCGAAGTCGCGCTCGGCGGCGATCCGGGCGTCCTCGAGCGCCTCGGTGTACGCCTCGATCGGGATCCCGTGGTCCTGGTCGTCGGGCAGGACCGAGGTGTACGGCGTGCAGGTCAGCTCGGCGTACTTGACGTGCTGGGTGGTCGCCAGCTCGCGGGCGACCTCGTAGGTCAGGTACCGGACGTCGTCGTCGGTGCGGATCAACGAGACGACGGCGAGGTAGACGTCGACGAAGTGCGCGAAGTCGCGGAACTCGAAGAACCGCCGCAGTTCTTCGGTGTCCACCGGAACGACGCCCGGATGCCGCATCGCGAGCTCCGAGACGATCGCCGGCGACGCCGACCCGACGTGGTGGACGTGCAGCTCGGCCTTGGGCAGCCCCGCGATGAACGACGACAGATCCACGGCGCCGAGTCTGTCAGCCAGGGAGCGAGGTGCACGACTCGGCCTCGGGGTCGTCTCGTTCTGGGTAGGGTCTTGTGATGTGAACGACCGCCTCGTCTGGATCGACTGCGAGATGACCGGGCTCGACTACGTGTCCGATGCGCTGGTCGAGATCGCGTGCGTCGTCACCGACTTCGACCTCAACCCCCTCGGCGAGGGTGTCGACCTGGTCATCAAGCCCCCCGCGGAGGCGGTGGCGCAGATGGACGAGTTCGTGCGTTCGATGCACGAGAAGTCCGGCCTGCTCCAGGTGCTGGACAGTGGCATCACGGTGCAGGAGGCCGAGCAGCAGGTGCTCACCTACGTACGCGAGCACTGCGCGGACGGGTCGCGGCCCCCGCTGGCGGGCAACACGGTGGCCACCGACCGCGCCTTCATCGCCCGCGACATGCCCGACCTCGACGCCTTCCTCCATTACCGGATCGTCGACGTCTCCTCGATCAAGGAGCTGTCACGCCGCTGGTATCCCCGGACCTATTTCGGAGCCCCGGCCAAGCGCGGCAACCATCGTGCGCTGGCCGACATCCTCGAGAGCATCGAGGAGCTGCGCTACTACAGAGCGGCGATCTTCGTCCCCGCTCCAGGTCCGGACAGTGCCGAGGCGAAGGCCCTCGCCGACGAGCACGGCGGCTCGTTGACGGTCGTTCCGGACGATCGCCCCGATACGTGACCAGGGCCGTCGGTGTCCTAGACTTCCGCTCTGGCCCCGGCTCCGCCCGGGGCCGCATGGTGGGTGTAGCTCAGCTGGTAGAGCACCTGGTTGTGGTCCAGGTGGTCGCGGGTTCAAGTCCCGTCACTCACCCCAGACTTGACCTGCAGTGACGTCCCAGATCCGATTCGCCTCCTAGGCATACTGAATCCATGGCCAACAAGAACCAGCCGTCCGGTGCGGCCCAGGGCCGCGCCGGCGCGAAGGCGGCGAGGAGAGAAGCTGCCCGGGCCGAGCTACGCCGGGTGCAGGCCCAGCAGCGACGTACCCGGCTGCTCTGGACCGGCGTCGTCGTGGCCGTCGTCGTCGTGATCTTCGGCGCTGTCGCGCTGTTCGGCATCAACCACAACGGCGGGTCGGGCGCGAAGACCACGGCGGCTGGCACGAAGCTCGAGCAGACGATGGGTTCGATCCCAGCCGCGACGTACAACTCCAGGAACGTCGTGCTGCCGAGCAACCCGCCGAAGAGCCTGCAGGGGGCCACCCCGCTCACCGAGAAGGGCAAGCCGCGGGTGCTCTACGTCGGTGCGGAGTACTGCCCGTACTGCGCCGCGGAGAGGTGGGCGGTCGTCTCCGCGCTGTCGCGGTTCGGCACGTTCCAGAACCTCGGGAGGACGACGTCGTCGCACGTCGACGTCTACCCGGACACTCCGACCCTGTCGTTCCACGGGTCGACCTACACCAGCAAGTACATCGCCTTCAAGGGGTACGAGACACAGAGCAACCAGGTGCAGGGCAACAGCTACGCGCCCTTGGACCAGCTCTCGACGGGCGACGGAGTGGTGTTCGACAAGTACGACTTCCCGCCCTACGTCGAGTCGAAGGGCGCCATCCCGTTCATCGACTTCGGTGGCAGCTATGCCTCCCAGGGCGCGTCGTACAACCCGCAGCTGTTCAGCGGGAAGACCCAGCAGCAGGTGGCCGACCAGATCGTCGACCCGTCCACCGACATCTCCAAGTCCGTGATCGGGACGGCGAACGTCTTCACGGCGGCGATCTGCCAGCTCACCCACGACCAGCCCTCGAACGTGTGCAAGTCGCCCGGCGTGACGGCTGCAGCGTCCTCGCTCCCCCATTGACAATGGTGATGACCAGGATGGCCCGGTGACCGACGTGTCCACCGAAACGACGATCGGCGAACGTCGCGCGATCCCGGTCGGCGTGATCGTCGCCGGGCTCGTCCTGTGCGTGATCGGCCTGGGGGTCGCGACGTACCTGACGATCCAACACTTCAACTCCTCACTGTCTCTGTCGTGTCCCAACACGGGCCGGATCAACTGCGAGAAGGTCACCACCAGCCAGTACTCCCACGCGGCAGGGATCCCGGTCGCGGTGCTGGGTGTCGTGTACTTCGTGGTCGCTCTGGCGCTGATGACTCCCCAGGCGTGGCGGTCCCCCGCCCCGTGGGTGCGGCTCGCCCGGTTCGGGTGGCTGGGCGTCGGGCTGCTGATGGTGCTGTACCTGGTGTGGGCCGAGTTCTTCGGCGTCAGCGCGATCTGCCTTTGGTGCACCAGCGTGCACGTGATCACGTTCCTGCTGTTCGTGCTCGTGGCCTTCACGGAGGCATGGGTGGCGCCCACGGCAGAGGTCCCCTGAGCCGGAGAACGCGTCGGCGACAGTCGCTCCCGTCGGCAAAATCGTGCGTGTTCGCCGGCATGCGCGTACGTCGGCGCCCTACTCTCGTTGAAGCCGGTCGCGGGGGCGATCGGCTTGCCGTGTAGGGGAGCTCTGCGAGGGGTGGAGCAGCTCGGCAACTCACATGGGGGAACTTCCGTGACTGCTCACACCGATCTCGACGACCGGCCCCGCACGATCGGCCGGCGCCGGCTCGTCCGCAGCGCCGCTACCGTGGCGTGGGCGGTGCCCGCGATCCAGGTCGCGACGGCGGTCCCGGCGTTCGCAGCGGCCTCGGGATGCAGCACCGCGGCTGCGACCGGCAACGCGCAGTGGCGCACCGGTGGCCTCAACTACATCGACATCGCGCTCAACCTGACCAACGGCTGCAACACCCCGGTCATCGGGCTCACCGTCACCCTCACCTTCTGCGACCTCGACGACATCACCTACACCGGCTACGAGAACCTGCCCGCAGGCTGGACGCAGGCCGGTCG
Organism: Nocardioides sp.; assembly: GCA_025937085.1. GTDB lineage: Bacteria > Actinomycetota > Actinomycetes > Propionibacteriales > Nocardioidaceae > Nocardioides. The sequence goes on along the minus strand of JAICSC010000214.1, from coordinate 1,447 downwards.
GCCCAACCAGGACCCGCAGTCGAGCCAGGGCTGTTACACCCTGACCTACACCAGCGCGATGACACTGAACGACCAGGCGTCCACCAGCCCGCTCCTCAGCGTCAAGTCGACGGGCTACAACGGCGGGACGCGTCCGGAAGGACACATCACCGTCGTGGTCAGCGCCGGAGGCGTCACCTCTGCTCCGATGACCATCGTGGTCCCGGAGATCAGCTGATCACTCGGCTGACCCGCTGCGTACCAGAGTCAGGCCGGGATGTGGCCGAACTCGCCTCGCTGGAAGTCCTCGTAGGCCTTGAGCACCTCTGTCTTGGTGTTCATCACGAACGGGCCCGCCCACGCGATCGCCTGGCCGATCGGCTTGCCGCCGACCACGATCACGTCCAGCTTCGGTGAGCGGCTCTCCTGACTGCCGTCGGCCGCCACCGTGAGGTAGTCACCGGCTCCGAGCACGGCCGCCTGTCCGGTGTGGATCGGCCGCGCGTCGGTGCCGACCGAGCCGCTCCCGTTGAGGACGTAGACGAGTGCGTTGAAGTCCTGCCGCCAGGGCAGTTCCAGCCTCGCACCCGGCTCGATCGTCGCGTGGACGAGGGCCATCGGCGTGTGGGTCGAGCCCGGGCCCGGCTGGGAACCGACCTCTCCTGCGATCACCCGCACGAGCGCCCCCGCGTCGTACGACGTGACGAGCGCGACCTGGTTCGAGCGGATGTCCTGGTACTTCGGGGCGACCATCTTCTCGTCGCGGGGCAGGTTCACCCAGAGCTGGATGCCGTGGAACAGGCCACCGGACTGCACCAGCCACTCCGGCGGCGTCTCGATGTGGAGGATGCCGGAGCCGGCCGTCATCCACTGGGTGTCGCCATTGGTGATCGAGCCGCCACCGCCGTGGGAGTCCTGGTGGTCGAAGACACCGTCGATCATGTAGGTGACGGTCTCGAAGCCGCGGTGCGGGTGCCACGGCGTTCCCTTGGGCTCCCCAGGCGCGTACTCCACCTCGCCCATCTGGTCCATCATGATGAACGGGTCGAGCAGGCCGAGGTCGATGCCGGCGAACGCACGGCGGACCGGGAACCCCTCGCCCTCCACGCCCTGCGGCGCGGTCGTCACCTGCCAGACCGGTCGCGGCTGGTCACCGATGCCCGGTGCGGGTAGACGGGTAAGGGTGGTCAGGTCGTCGACGGTCACTGCGGGCATCGGCCCACCTCCATGCTCGGGCGCCAATCCGGCGCTGTGCCCGACTCAACGGTAGTTGAATCTTGAATATTCCGGTACCTGGTCGGTCGAGGCGGTCCAGGCCAGCCGATTGGGACACCTCGTCCCCCACTGGTAATCTTGACGTCGCTCCACGGCATGCGCCATTAGCTCAATTGGCAGAGCAGCTGACTCTTAATCAGCGGGTTCGGGGTTCGAGTCCCTGATGGCGTACCAAAACCGCCTCTGACCTGCG
>JAICSC010000237.1 GCA_025937085.1 Nocardioides sp. | reverse complement strand
GGCCCGCCGTGAGCCGATCCCCGCGGGCCACGCCGTACAGCTCGAGCTCGTCGATCGTGCGGTACCGGGCGAGGATCACCCCGGCCATCAGGAACAGGGCCGACTTCACGCCGGCGTGGCCCAGCACGTAGACGGCGGTGCCGCCGAGGCCGTCCGGGCTGAGCACGGCGAAGCCCATCGTGAACAGGCCCACGTGGGCGATGGTCGAGAAGGCGAGCAGCCGCTTGAAGTGACGCTGCCCGAGGCACATCAGGGCGCCGACCACGGCGGTGACGGCCCCGATGACCACGAACGTGCGCCGGATGTCGTCCTCGGGGATGGTCCCGGCGTACACCGTCCAGAACACCCGGGCGACGCCGTACAGCCCGAGCTCGACCATCACCCCGGAGAAGAGGACGCACACCGGTGCCGGGGCGACGGCGTGGGCGTCGGCCAGCCAGAAGTGGAAGGGCACCAGGGCGCCCTTGACCATGAAGCCGGTCATCACCAGCACGAACGACGTCACCACCAGCGCGTCGGGCCGATGGTGAGAGAGTGCCTCGCCGAGCTGGGGCAGCCCGAGCTGGCCGACCCGGGAGTACAGGATGGCGATCCCGGACAGCGAGAGGTAGGCGCCCAGTGAGTTGACCAGCCCGAAGTTGAGGCCGCCCTCGACCGCCGTCTCGTCCTCGACGTGGAAGCTGGTGAGGGCGTACGCCGCGGCGCCCATGAGCTCGAAGAACACCACCATGTCGAACAGGTCGGCGGAGTACACGAAGCCCTCCATGCCGGCCGCGAAGAAGAGCATCAGGGCATGGAAGTGGCCGCCCACGGCGTCCAGGTAGCGCCACGAGAACAGCAGTGCGCAGGTGGCCAGCGCGCCGATCAGGACGCCGAGCCCCGCGCTGATCGGGTCGGCGACGAAGGCGATCCCGACGCCGACGCCCTGGTGCGGCGACCAGCCGCCGAGCCAGACGTAGGTGCGTCCGCTGCCGGTCAGCACGAGCAACGCGACGGCGGTCCCGGTGACGCCGAGCACGGTGAGGAGCGCCAGCGAGTCGACCGCCCACCGCGGAAGGTGCGAGCCGGCGACGGCGACGAAGCAGGCGATGATCACGCATGAGGCGACCAGCACCGGCATCAGGTCGGCGGTGGACAGCACCCTTCACCCCTTCAGGGCAGCGAGCTCGTCCGGGTCCACCGTCCCGTGGCGCCTGTTGATCTGGATGGCCAGCGCCAGCAGCAGGGCGGTGACGGTCGCCGAGACGACGATGTCGGTCAGTGTCATCGCCTGCACCACCGGGTCGACGACGTCCTTGTTCGGCTTGGTGGTGGATCCGAAGACCGGCGCGCTCGCGCCACCGCGCTGGTAGCCGACGGCCAGCAGCAGGACGTAGGTGCCGGCTTGGGCGACCGAGAGGCAGACGATCGCGTGCACGAGGTGCCGGCTGCGGACGATGCCGTAGGACCCGGCGAGGATCAGGTAGCCGGCGACGAGGTAGGCGTAGATCGCCATCAGGAGTCCTCCGCCCGCACCGTGATCTCCTGCTCGAAGAACGACGACAGCAGGACGACCATGCCGCCGACGACCTCGACTCCGACCACTCCACTCAGCACCTGGACCGTGCCGGTGGACAGGATCTGGCCGAAGTCTCCGTACGGCAGGAAGTCACCGAGGAACGCACCGGTGGAAGCCAGGCCGATCAGGCCGATCACCGCGAATGCCGCAGCTCCGACGCTGTCGGCGATCTCGAACATCGTGACCGGGCGCAGACGGTCGAGGGCGGGGTAGCTGCCCGCGACGTACAGCAGGTGGATCCCGGTCGCGAGGATGACGCCACCTTGGAACCCGCCTCCCGGAGTCGTCCCGCCGTGGAGCACGAGGTCGACGCCGAGCACGAGGGTCACCGGCAGGAGCACGTACCCGATGAGCCGGGTGCCCTCCAGGGTCCGGCCCAGGTCCGGCACCCGCTGTTCGGTCTCCTCGCTCGACGGCCGTAGCAGCGCGGCCGCGCCCACGACCGAGGCGATCAGGATCGACTCCTCGCCGAACGTGTCGACCGCTCGCTGGTCGAAGTTCACGGCGGAGACGACGTTCGCCGTGCCGTGCTGCACCGCGGCCGGTACGGCGAGGTCGCGGTAGAGGTGCTCGTGGGTGCCGAAGTGCGGCAGGTCGAGGACGGCCAGCACGAACGCGACGGCCATCACCCCGCCGCCGAACGCGAAGACCAGGAGTCGGGCGAGTCGGCTCATTGCCCGTCCTGCTCGCCGTCGTGCTCGTCGTGCTGGGCCCGGTCCTTGCGCATCGTGCGGATCGACAGCATGACCATCAGGGGTACGACGGCGGTGCCGACGCCGAGCTCCGACAGCGCGACGTCCGGGGCCTGCAGGACAACGAAGAGCACGACCAGCGTCGTCCCGAAGATCGACAGGGTGACCGCCTGCCGTTGCGGCTCGTCGGACAGCACCACCGCCGTACCGGCCAGGGCGACGACCGTGAGAGCGACCGCGACCAGGGCGGTCACTCCGGGGACTCCTGGGGGATCCTCCCCTGCCGCCGGAGGGCGACACGCACGGCGGCCGACGCGAGGATCGGCCCGGTGATCATCACCAGGACTCCGACGAGCACGATCTGGGCGCTGGTCAGGCTCCAGCCGTTCTCGAGCGCCAGCCCCAGGCACACCAGCGGTGTGCCCACGGACGTGGTCGGCGTGAGGAAGTGCAGCCGGTCCTCCGGGCGGCGTACGCGCAGGGAGGCGAGCGCCGTGAGGACGACGAGGGCCACGCCGACGCCGAAGCAGGCCACCGCCGCCACGTGCAGCCCGGTCACGACCGGACCGCCAGGAGGCGGGTGTAGACCAGCGTGCCGGCGAAGGAGACGACCACGGCGACGGTCGGCACGATCAGGTACGACGGCTGCTTGACCGCCTGCGCGAACGCCAGGAGGGCCAGAGTGCCGATAACCCCGGCGAGCTCGAGACCGACGAGCCGGTCCACGCCGTCGCCGCGAGCACCGATCCAGATCGCCACCGGCAGCCCGACCCCGACCAGGGCGAGGGCGCCGAGCAGCCAGGGGTTCATCGCCGGACCATCGAGTCGAGGTCGGGTCCGAGCGAGAGGAGCTCGTGGACGATCATCGTGTGCTCCTCCGGATCGACGTGCGCCACCTGGGCGCCCGGGGTCGAGCACAACGCCAGGGTGGCGGCCGCCTCGCGGCCGGCGGAGAGTGGTCGGTCCTCCTCGGGGAGCTCGATGGTCTTCAACCGGCCGGTGTCCGACCGGGCGGCGGTCCGGACCAGCCCGGCGAGCTCCATGACGGCGGTGACGGCGACCGGTGCCGGCCACAGGGCCCAGGACGGCCGGAACCGCCAGGACGCGCCGAGCGCTCGTCGGCCGGCCCACGCGAGAACTCCGCAGGGCAGGCCGGCCGCGGCGGCGAAGCACATCTCCGGGACGGTCACGCTCGACAGCGTGGCGAGCCAGATGCCGAACGACACGGCTGCCCAGGCCATGATCTCCACCAGGCTCATCACTGGGCTCTCACCAGGATCACGCTGGGGACGTACCCGTGACGGCCACCTGCATGAGTCGGCGCCGACGGCGGCCCTGACGGGTCGCGGCGTGCTCAGGTGGCCGGGGATCCCGGCGAGCCCGGCAGGATCGCGTCAGGCGTGAGTCGGCCGGCTTCGAAGTCCAGCAGCGTGTGCTTGGCCATGATCGAGTGCAGCCCGTAGCGCAGCGGCTCCTCCCGGATCTCGACCAGGACCGGACGCGCCGCTGCGTCGTCCCAGAACAGGACAGCTGCCGCGGACCAGAGGCGGGCCGTGGGTCGGGCGTCGTGCAGATGCCCGGCGATCGCCTCGCGGCCCTCGGGGGACTCCTGCAGCACCCGCCGGTGCTGGGCGAGCTGCTCGACGAGACGGTCCCACCGGCGCCGGGCGTCGGTGTGGCCCTCCTCGCCGACCAGATCGGCCATCTGCGTCAGGGTCTCGCCGTAGCGCTCCGCCGCGTCGCTCGTCTGGCTGTCCGTCACCCGCCCGATGATGGCACGGAGCGACGACGGCGCCCAGGCTCAGGCTCAGACGTGCCCAGGCTCAGGCGACCTGGAGCGACCGCTTCGACAGTCCCATCCAGAAGCCCTCGAACAGCTGCTCACCAGGCTGCTCGGGGTCGGTCGCCGCGCCGAGGGTGACGAAGAGCGGCGTGTAGTGCTCGACGGTCGGGTGTGCGTACGGCATCCCCGGAGCCTGGGACTTGTACGACGCGAGCGCGTCGACGTCGCCGCGGGCCAGTGCCTCTCCCGCCCAGGCGTCGAAGTCCTGGGACCACGCCGGCGCGGCCGCGTCGATGCGGAACTCTGTGAGGAACGGCAGGCCGTGGGTCAGGAAGCCGGACCCGATGATCAGGACTCCCTCGTCGCGCAGCGGGCGCAGGCGCTCGCCGAGCTCGAGCAGCCGGGTCGGGTCCTGCGTGGGGAGCGACATCTGCAGGACCGGGATGTCGCCGTCGGGGTACATGATCTTCAGCGGCACCCAGGCCCCGTGGTCGAGGCCGCGGCTGGTGTGCTGGTGGACCGGTTCGGTGGCCGGCATCATCGCGGCGACCCGCTGGGCCAGTGCGGTGGCTGTCGGGGTCTGGTAGGTCATCCGGTAGTACTTCTCCGGGAAGCCGCCGAAGTCGTAGACCAGGGGAGCGCCGTCGGCGCTCAGCATCACCGGCGCGGACTCCCAGTGGGCGCTGACGATCAGGATGGCGCTCGGGCGCGGGAGGTCGGCGGCCAGGCCGGACAGCTGGCGCGACCAGACCGGGTCGTCGAGCAGCGGCGGTGCGCCGTGGCCGATGTAGAGAGCGGGCATGCGGTCGTTCATGTCGGCTGTAATAGTTTCACATTCAACTTTATTCCGCCAGGGTCGGCGACCAGGGGTCCGGCGGCGCTACAAGCGCGGCAGCGACCAGTCGACCGGCTCGGCGCCCTGGTCGACGAGCAGCCGGTTGACCCGGGAGAAGGGGCGGGAGCCGAAGAAGCCCCTGGCTGCCGAGAGCGGAGAGGGGTGGGCCGACTCGACCCAGGGGATGTGGCCGAGTGCCGGCTTGAGTGACTGGGCGTCCCGACCCCACAGGATCGCCGCGGCCGCGCCGCCACGGCGTACCAGGGCAGCGATCGCACAGTCGGTCACCTCCTCCCAGCCGCGCCCGCGATGGGACGCCGCCTCACCGGGGCGGACGGTCAGGACCCGGTTGAGCAGCATCACGCCGCGATCCGCCCAAGCGGTCAGGTCGCCGTGCGGCGTCGGCGGGAGGCCGAGGTCGGTGGACAGCTCCTGGTAGATGTTGCGCAGCGATCCGGGCAGTGGGCGAACGTCGGGGGCCACCGCGAAGGACAGCCCGATCGGGTGGCCGGGCGTGGGATAGGGGTCCTGCCCGACGATCAGCACCCGTACGTCGGCGAGCGGCCTGCGGAACGCCTTGAACACGTCGTTCCCGGCCGGGAGGTACTGCCGCCCGCCGGCCAGCTCGGTGCGCAGGAACTGCCCCATCGCGGTGACCCGCTCGTCGACCGGGCTCAGCGCCTCCGCCCAGTCGGGGGCCATCAGGCCGCGATCGACGAGTCCGGAAAGGGCGCCCACGCGGGGACCCTAGCCTTCCGTCGTGTACGCCGCCCGCTCGCCCGCTCGGAGTCCTGTGCCACCCTCGACGACATGGTCCGCTCCCGACGCGCCACCGTCGCCGACCTGCGCGAGCTCGCGGGCGCGATGCCCGGAGTGAGGATCGAGCACGGGCCGAAGGGCAACGACGTGTACCAGGTCAGCCGCCGGAGCTTCGTCTTCTTCCGCACCCCGCGCCCGGATGCGTTCGACCCGGAGACGGGCGAGCG
>JAICSC010000090.1 GCA_025937085.1 Nocardioides sp. | reverse complement strand
TGCACGGCGAACATGTCGTAGAGCGGCTCAGCGAGCCGGTTGACGACCCCGAGGATGCGACGGTCTGACCGGCGGCAGACCTAGAGCGGGTACGCCGGCACCCGGCCCCCGTCGGAGGCGGGGAACGTGTCGGCGAAGTGGAGGATGTTGGAGACCGATGCCCCACGCCAGCCGTATATCGCCTGGTTGGGGTCGCCGACAGCGGTCACCGGGTGGCCGCCGGAGAAGAGCCGCGACAGCATCGTGGCCTGGGCGACCGAGGTGTCCTGGTACTCGTCGAGGAGCACCACGCGGAACCTCTCGCGCTCCATCGCGCCGACGTCCGGCTGCTCGACGGCGAGGCGGGCGCCCAGCTCGATCTGGTCGGAGAAGTCCATCAGCCCGAGCTCGCGCTTGAGCCGGCGGTAGCCACGCACGAGGTCCATCAGCTCCCGGCGCCGCTCGATGGCGTTGATCGCCTTCGCAGTCGCCTCGAGGTAGGTCTTGCGGTTCTTCCCGGCGCGCTCGGCCTCGTCCTCGCGCAGGAACCCGCGCTCGGCCTCGGCGTCGAGCTCGAGCACCTGCTCGGGTGGGACCAGGTGCTCGCTCATCGCGCTGTCGAGGGCGAGGAGGTTCTGGATGGCGGTCGGCGGGTGGTCGGTGAGGAACCGGACCTCGGCTGTGTGCCGCTCCACCACGCGGGCACCCAGCTGGTAGCGGGACGCGTCGGACAGTACCCGGGTGTCGGGCTCGTGGCCGATGCGGAGGCCGTGGTCGGTGAGCAGGCCTGCGGCATAGGCGTTGTACGTCGCCACGGTCGGCTCGAGGGTGTCGTCGGTGTCCGCGCCGGGCTCTGGCAGCAGCCCCGCGGCCGTGAGCGCCTCGCGGACCTTGGTGCGGAGCTGGCTGGCCGCCTTGGTCGTGAACGTCAGGCCGAGGACCTGGTCGGGGCGCACCTGGCCGGTCGCCACGAGGTAGACGACCCGGGCGGCCATCAGGGTGGTCTTGCCGGAGCCGGCGCCGGCGACCACCACGGCGGGTGCCAGCGGTGCGCGGACGGCCTCCCACTGCTCGGGACTGGGCGCGAAGTCCCAGCCCATGAGCTCGGCGAGATCGCTCGGGGAGGTGATCGTGGTCATCGGCTGCTCACCTCCGGGTCACCGACCCGGCGCCCTGGATCGGGCAGACCGACCGGAAGTCGCAGTCGCGGCAGTGGTCGCCGGCGACCGCCGGGAAGATCTCGGCCCGCACCAGCGCGGCCGCCCGGTCGAGCTGGTCGCGCAGGACCGAGCGCTCGGGTCCGTCGTCGGGGTACGGAGGCTGCTGCTGCACGACGGCCGAGTCGCCGTCGGCCAGGCCGAGCTGGACGAGCTCGGCACCGCCCGCGGAACCCTGCCGGCCGGGCACGAGCTCGTCGACGGCGCCGTGGTCCACGGCGTACTGGTAGAGGCCGAGCTGCACGTGTCGCGCGACGGCGGGACCGCTGGGTGCGTTCTTGGCGGTCTTGAGATCGACCACGACGACCCGGCCGTCGGCGTCGAGCTCCAGCCGGTCGGCGTAGCCGAACAGCGTCACGTCCTCGCCGCTCCCCAGCCGCACCACGGTCTCGAACCGCTCCTCGGTCCCGATCAGCTTCCGCGGGTCGGCGGTGTGCCACTCCAGGAACCGGTGGAGCGCGAGCTCGATGCGCTCGTGCTCGCGGGCGGCCGACCAGGGCGTGCGGAAGTGCAGCCGCCCCCAGACGCGGTCGACGTGCGCCATCAGGGTGTCGAGGTCCGGAGCGACGTCACCGGCCGCGACACGTTGGGCGAGGGCGTGGACGAGCTGGCCGATGTTGGCGGACTGGTGGGCCGGACCTGCGCCTCCGGCCTCGGTCATCAGGAACCACTGGGTCGGGCAGGTCGCCACCTGCTCGAGCATCGAGGCCGAGACGGGGACCGGACGCCCCGGGTCGCGCACCGGCTCGACCGAGCGGCTGGCGGCGCGGGTGCCCCACCACGAGGACGGGTCGGCCTGCGGCACGAGCGGCCGCTCGCCGAGCGTCTCTCGGGCCAGTCGCACGAGCCGGCGGGCAGCGGCCGCGCGCAGGGCGGAGGAGGTGTCCGGGTCGGCAATGGTACGTCGCAGCTCGCTGACCAGGCCGCCGAGAGACAGCGGTCGGGCCGGCCTCCCGACGACGCGCTCGACGGTCACTCCCAGCTCGGCGAGGAACCTCGACGGCTGCTCGCCGTCGTCCTCGGCCGAGGCGACCGCGGTGACGACCAGCCGCGCCCGGGCGCGCGTGCACGCGACGTAGAACAGGCGCCGCTCCTCCTGCAGCAGCTCCCGCGCCGTCAGAGGCGGCACGAGCTCACCGCGACCGAGCTGGTCGGCCTGGAGGATGGTGGAGCGCCGGCGCAGGTCGGGCCAGGCGTCCTGCTGGACGTGGGCGACGACGACCAGGTCCCACTCGAGTCCCTTGGACCGGTGGGCGGTGAGCAGCCGGACCGCGGCGCCGCGCACGCCCTGCTCCGCGAGCGTGTCGGCGGGGATCTGCTGGGCGACCAGCCGGGACAGGAAGTCGCGGACGCCCGCCTGCCCGGTGACCGCCGCGGTGTCGCGCTTCTCCGCCTCGCGGGCGGCCACGTCGAACAGGGCTACGACGGAGTCGAGGTCGCGATGGGCGCGGCGCGCCGCTCCCCCACCCAGTTCGACGGCACGGCGCAGGCGGCCGGGCCAGTCGGTGCCTGACCAGAGATGCCACAGCGCTTCCTCCGCGGTGCCGTCGGCGGCCAGCGCGTCGGCGGTCGAGCGGAGGAGCGTGTGCAGCGCCCGGACCCCGGTGGTCTCGGGGCCGTCGAGGTCGTCGAGGAACCCGTCCCACAGCACCGCGCGGCGGACCAGCTCGCGGGACGTGAGCGGCATCCGCTCCTCGGCCCGAGCGAGGTCCTTCTCACGGGTACGCAGTCGCCGCGAGAGGCGGCGTACGTCGCCGGCGTCGAGACCGCCGAGCGGGCCCAGGAGCAGAGACTCCGCCCGCCCGTGGTCGAGGAAGCCGGCGGAGTCCTCGTCGTCGTTGTCGATGTCGACCGCCGCGCGCAACGCGTCGAGCAGCGGCAGCACCGAGGGGTCCTGGACGAGCGGCAGCTCGTCACGGGCCACCTCGACCGGTACGCCGGCGGCCCCCAGCGCTCGTCGGAGCGGCGGGATGCTGGTGCGGCCGGAGCGCACGAGCACGGCCATCCGGTCCCACGGGACGCCGTCCTCGAGGTGGGCCCGGCGGAGGAGGTCGGCGAGGTGCTCGGCCTCGGCCCGCTCGGTGTCGTAGGTGCGGACCGTCACCAGGCCCTCGTCCCTGCCCTCGTCTGCGACCGGGGAGAGGAACGACTCGCGCGCCCCCGCGTCGATAGCCCCGGGAAGCCCGATCCGGCCGGCGACACGCTGGGTGGCGACCAGCAGCCTCGGACCGAACCGTCGCGTGGTGCGCAGCGACACGACGGGCGCCGGGGTGCCGTCGGCGCGCGGGAAGTCCGTCGGGAACTCGAGGATGCCGCGGACCTCGGCGCCGCGGAACCCGTAGATCGACTGATGGGGGTCGCCGACGACGACCAGGTCGCCGCCGTCTCCGGCCAGCGCTCGCAGGAGGTCGACCTGCCCGGGGTCGGTGTCCTGGTACTCGTCGACGAAGACGTGGCGGAACTGGTGGCGGAGGTCGTCGCGGTGGTCGTGAGCCTCGATCACCGCGCGACGGATCAGGTCGGCGTAGTCGGTGGCGGACTGGTCGTCGAGGTTGGTGAGGTAGTCGGCGAGGAAGAGCCCTGCGGCGACGTACTCCGGCCGCTCCTCGCGCCTGCCCAGGGCGACCAGGTCGTCGCTCTCCATCCCCTTCTCGCGCGCCCGGGACAGGACCATCTGCACCTCGCGGGCGAACCCGCGGGTCTCCAGGGCGCGGTCGAACTGCTGCGGCCAGGCGACGGACTCCTCGTGGCGTTGCAGCAGCTCGCGGACGACGACGTCCTGCTCGGGAGCCGACAGCAGACGGATGGGTGCGCGGTAGAGCTCGCGGGGGGCGTAGCGACGGATCAGGCCGTAGGCGAAGGAGTGCATCGTCGAGCACATCGCCGAGCCGGTGGTGCGGCCGAGCCGCGCCGTGACCCGGTCGCGCAGCTGCTCGGCGGCCTTGCGCGAGAACGTCAGGGCGAGCACCTGCGACGGGTCAGCGCCCCTGCGCTCGATGCGGTCGGCGATGGCCTCGACCAGCGTGGTGGTCTTGCCGGTGCCGGGCCCGGCGAGCACGAGCAGCGGCCCGGACTCGTGCTCGACGACGCGTCGCTGGTCGGCGTCGAGGTCGACCGGCTTGCCCATTCGCTGGGCGTCGACGGTGGCCGGGGTCACGAGGCGGTACCTGACGCGCTCCGTGTGCTCCGGCATGGCCCTACCCAATCATCCGCCGCCGACGTGCCCGTTAGGTTGGCGGCCATGACTGAGGTGGGTCCCCTGTCCGACATCCTCGTGGTCGACCTGACCCGAGCACTGGCCGGACCACAGGCGGCGATGATGCTCGGCGACCTGGGTGCGCGGGTGATCAAGGTCGAGAGCGCGACGGGCGACGACACCCGGGCCTGGGGGCCTCCGTGGGCGGGCGAGGCCGACGGACACCACGAGGACTCGACGTACTTCATGTCGGCCAACCGGAACAAGGAGTCGATCGTCCTCGACCTCAAGGACCCCCACGACTCGGACGTGCTGGTGGAGCTGGTGCGCCGCGCCGACGTGCTGCTGGAGAACTTCCGGACCGGCACGCTGGACCGGCTCGGGTTCACCGTCGCCCGGCTGCACGACCTCAACCCGCGGCTGGTGATCGGCTCGATCACCGGCTTCGGCCACGACGGGCCGGAAGCGCACCGGGCCGGCTACGACCAGATCGCGCAGGGCGAGGGCGGGTTGATGTCGGTGACCGGCATCGAGCAGCCGACCAAGGTCGGCGTACCCATCGCCGACCTGCTGGCCGGGATGAACCTCGCGTACGGCGTGGTGGCGGCGCTGCACGAACGTGACCGCACCGGCGTCGGCCGGGTCGTCCGCACCTCGTTGCTGGCGGGCGTCGTCGGGGTGCATGCGTTCCAGGGCACGGCCTGGCTGCAGGGTGGTCGGGTGCCGGGCGTCTCGGGTGCCCACCACCCGGCGATCGCGCCGTACGGCATGTTCGCGACGGGGTCCGCGCCGGTGCAGGTGGCGGTGGGGTCGGAGGGGTTGTGGCAGAAGTTCGCGACGGCCGTCGGGATGGACCCGGACGAGCGTCGCTTCGCCACGAACCGGGACCGGGTGGCCCACCGCGAGGAGCTGATCGGAGTGCTCGAGGGACACTTCGCCACCGAACCCGCGGAGCACTGGCTCGAGCTGCTGCTCGCCGCCGGGATCCCGGCGGGGAAGGTGCGCTCGATGGACGACGTGTACGCATGGCACCAGGTGCTTGCCCAGGGACTCCTGCTGGAGGTCGACCACCCGGCGTACGGGCCGCTGAGGCTGTCGGGGTCGCCGCTGCGCTTCGACGACAACGCGTTCTCGGGCGGGCGCGCGACACACGTCGCCCCGCCGACGCTCGGGCAGCACTCCGACGAGATCCGGGCGTGGCTGGCCGAGTAGCTCAGATCGGGTCGGCGAGCTGGGCGAGCTCGGCGACCAGGGGCACGACGTCCGCGATCGAGTCGACCACCCGGGTCGGGCGGTAGGGGAACCGTGGGACCTGGTCGAGGCGGGTCGAGCCGGTGCCGACGAAGATCGTGCGCAGTCCCGCCTCGAGACCGCTGACGATGTCGGTGTCCATGCGGTCGCCGACCATGACCGTGGTCTCGGAGTGGGCCTCGATCCGGTTCAGGGCGCTGCGCATCATCAGCGGGTTGGGCTTGCCGACGAAGTAGGGCTTCTCGCCGGTGGCGGTGCTGATCAGGGCCGCGACGGAGCCCGTGGCCGGAAGCGTCCCTTGGTGGCTGGGTCCGCTCACGTCGGGGTTGGTGGCGATGAAGCGCGCGCCGTTCTCGATCAGCCGGATGGCCTTGGTGATCGCCTCGAACGAGTAGGTGCGGGTCTCGCCGAGCACGACGTAGTCGGGGTTGCGGTCGGTCATCACGTAGCCGACGTCGTGCAGCGCGGTGATCAGCCCGCTTTCCCCCACGACGTACGCCGACCCGCTGGGTCGCTGCTCGTCGAGGAAGTCGGCGGTGGCGAGGGCCGAGGTGAAGATCCGGTCCTCAGGGACGTCGATGCCGCTGCCGAGCAGCCGGGCGCGGAGGTCGCGGCGGGTGAAGATCGAGTTGTTGGTGATCAGCAGGTACTTCAGCCCGCTGGCCTTCAGCGCCTCGATGAACTCCGCGGCGCCCTCGATCGGGTCCTCCTCGTGCACCAGCACGCCGTCCATGTCGGTGAGCCAGGTGTGGACCGGCCGCGTCTCGGTCATGGGCTCATCATCCCCGACGCTGAGCGGTCCGATGAATCGCCGGTCGACCGGCGGTCCCGCCGCTGGGTAGGGGTTGCAACGGCTGACAAGCGACGGGAACGCGTGCGTCATGTGAATGATGGGACGGTCGGGGTGACGCCGAGGGTCGCGAGAATCCGGGCGACCGTCGCGCCCGGCCTCTCGAGGTCGGCCCACGTGATCCGGATGCAGCGCCATCCCGTCAGCTCCGTGATGAGCGACTCGCGTTGCTTCTCACGCAGGACCACGTCCACGACGGTGTCGCCCTCGGGCACATGGTCGACGTACTTGGTCCGTCCGTCGAACTCCAGCCACACCCCCAGCTCCGGCCAGGCGAAGTCGAGTCGAGCAACGACCTTCCCGTTCTCGTCGCGGACTTCGTGCTGCGGCACGGGGGCCGGCACGCCCCCGCGGTAGAGCATGAAGAAGGTGCGGATCTCACCCACCGACTCCAGACGGTCATCGACGAGTCGCAGCACCAGGCCGGTCTTCAAGGTGAAGGGATCGTGTTCCATCGAGGCGTACCGTGCCCGCAGATCGACCATCGTCGTGGCCTTGTGGCGTATCAGATAGGTCATGGCAACAAGGCCGGCTTCCGAGCTCGAGCAGGTGGTGACGTCGAGTGCCGTCTTGGTCGCTGACGTGACGTCGAGGCCGTCGCGCGTCACCACGTCGTCCTCAAGGAGGACGCCGCGGTGCTGCCTGACCCCGCGCTCCTTGCGACCGCACCTGCCGTCTGGACGGCTGACGTGAACCTCGTCGAGGCTCATTCCCCAGGTCGGTGCGTCGTAGAACGGGAGCGCCGACGCGTGACTGACCACGAGTCGGGACTTGCCCTGCTTCACCACAGCTCGGGCCAGGAGGACGTGTCGTTCGTCCGCGTCGGCCTTGTCCCACACGACGTTGTCCACGTAGGCACCACGCCGAATGCGTTGCAGGACGCCTGCGCGGACAAGCCTGGCGATGTCGCGGTCCGAGTGGCCCGACGCCAGCAGCTCCGATCGGAGCACGACAGGGCTCGTGAGCAACCCGAGGATCTCGTTCATGGAGCAGAGGTCTACCCCTGCTCAGCCCACCCTCGCTCGCCCTCGCGAGCGGCCTGTGGACAGCGCCATGAACGGATGAGCTCCAGGCTGACTCGCCGATCTCCCACGAGACTCACCGGCCCCACACGCGGCGTACTCCCGTCGCTTGGTAGGGGTTGCAACAACCGACAAGCGACGGGTTCGCCGGTCGACCGGCGAATCCGGCGGTCAGCCGAGGTCGACGATGGCGGCGACGGGGCCGCCTCCGTCGGGGCCTTGGTGGGCCGCGGAGACCGAGACGAAGACGGCCGGGTCGCCGGTGACCGCGGCCGTGACGCCGCCGACGGCGGACTTGATCTGGCGGTGCCAGTGGACGTCGGAGTCGTCGAGCATCGCGTTGCGG
This sequence comes from Nocardioides sp., assembly GCA_025937085.1. GTDB lineage: Bacteria > Actinomycetota > Actinomycetes > Propionibacteriales > Nocardioidaceae > Nocardioides. The sequence continues at coordinate 3,278 of JAICSC010000090.1, read as the reverse complement.
CGTCCGCGGACGTGGCCGTCCTGCGAGGCCTCGCACTTGAGGAACACGTTCACCAGCCGCCCGTCGAGGTCCTCGGTGCGCGGGCGCTCGGGGAGGTCGAGGCCGGCCGAGCGGATCGCCTCCCAGATGCCGTCGGCGTCCAGCGCGTCCTTCATCACCGAGTGGCCGATCCGGTAGCGCCCGCCGACCCCGGTCGCGTTGCCGACCACGACGACCTGCGCCCGGTCGAGCTCGACCCCCGAGGAGCAGGAGGCGACGGAGGAGAAGAGGCTGCGGTCGCGGAGTACGTCGGAGTCCTCGGGCATGTCGATCTCGTTCAACGCCACGGCGATGCCGAGCGCCGTACCGCCGTTCGAGACGTCCATCGAGGTCAGGGTGTCCTCGGTGAACACGTCGTGCCCACGGCTCTTCGCGTCACGGATCGTGTCGATGGTGAGCAGCGGCGTCTTCGTCTGCACGTAGTGCACGTCGGAGACGTCGGTGATGCCTGCCCTCTCCATCGCCACCTTCACCGCCGCCGCGACCTTCTCGATCATCCCCCGCCGGCCGATCTCCTCGGGCAGCAGGGGCTCGCTCATGGCGAAGCCCACGGTCAGCCGCGGCTCGTCGGTCGCCTCCGCCTCGCCGTCGGGCACCGTCGCGAAGATCGTCGCGTGGGGGCTGATCACGCCGTCGGTCCCGCCCGACCACACGATCGGGATCTCCTTGACCGCCTCGGAGTCGGCACCCTTCGCGACCAGCGCCTCGCGGAACGCACGGTCGGCGATGATCCGCGTGTAGTCGTTCACGCCGCCGTTGCCCTCGGTCTTGCCGATGATCGCGATCACCCGGTCGGCCTGGATCACGCCCTCGTCGATGAGCTTGGACAGCTCCGAGGCGTCGGAGACGGAGTGGATCGGCACCTTGCGGACTTCGATGGCAGACGGCATGAGGCTGATCCAACCAGATGGGCCGCTCACCTGGCCCGCGAGCGGGCTGCGGCGCTCCCTCGGTCGTTCCGCCTCGGCTCCGCCGTGTCTGAACGTCCTCAGTCGGGTACGACGACCGTCCCGGTCGTGCCCACGTCCGTCACCGCGTCGACGATCCGGTCCAGGCTGGTGATCACCCCCGGCAGGTCGGTGCCCTGCACGAAACGGCACACGGCGTCGACCTTCGGTCCCATCGACCCGCTCGCGAAATGCCCGTCGGCGGCGTACTCCTGCATCCGCGAGAGCGTGACCCGACCGATCGGCTCGGCCTCGGGGGTCCCGTACCGCAGGACCGCCTGGGGTACGTCGGTCGCCACGACCAGGACGTCGGCGTCCACCAGTACGCCGAGCAGAGCGGCCCCCAGGTCCTTGTCGATCACCGCCTCGACGCCCGACAGCGACCCGTCCTCACGGCGTACGACGGGGATCCCGCCGCCGCCGTTCGCCACCACCACGAAACCCGCCCGGATCAGCTCCAGCACCGCCGGCGCGTCGAGGATGTCCAGCGGTTCGGGCGAGGCCACGACCCGCCGCCAGCCCTTGTCGCCGCGGTCCTCCCAGACCTCGCCGTGCTCGACCAGGACCGCGGCCTCCTCGGCCGGCAGGAAGCGCCCGATCGGCTTGGTCGGCTTGACGAAGCCGGGGTCGTTCGGGTCGACCAGCGCCCGGGTGACCAGGGCCGCGATGCGCTTCTCGACGCCTCGCTCGGCCAGGAGTGCGTCGAGCGCGTCCATGAGCACGAACCCGAGCGTCGCCTGGGTGGACGCCCCGCACCAGTCGAGCGGCACCGGAGGTACGACGGCGGCGGCGAGCTCGTTCTTGACCAGGAGGTTCCCGACCTGGGGCCCGTTGCCGTGCGTGATCACGACCTCGACGTCATGGGAGAGCAGCTCGGCCACGGCGGCCATCGCCACCCCGGCAGCCGCGATCTGGTCCTCCGGCCGGGCCCGGCCGTCGGCGTTCGTCATGGCGTTCCCACCCAGCGCCAGCATCACTCGCACAAGGCCGACGGTAGTGGCCGACCGGCCGAAATCCGGGTAAGAGATCGCGCGGACGGGCGCGCTGCCTGTCCGTGCGGTCTCTTCGCCGCGTCACCAACCCCAGCGGAGTCCCAGGATCCCCGGTCCGAACCCGCGGGCGAGGGCGTGCGCGCTGGATCCCTCGCCCAGGTCGAGCGTGTGGCGCTCCTCCCCCTCGGCGAGGACCGTGTACCGCTCGACATGGGTGGGCCTGCGGTCGGGGTGGAAGCGGACCCAGACCAGGAGCTCCGTCAGCCGGCGGGCGGCGTAGTGGTCGAGGAACGTCTCGTCCGCCGGCTCGGCGAGCTCGATGAGAAGCTCGTACGGGTGCTGCTCATCCTTGCCGAGAGCCCGTTCGATGACGAGCTCACCGGCGAAGACACCGGTCCGGCTGTCCATCGTCGTGCGACCGATCGTGCACCCCGCAACGGGCACGAAGCGAGGCAGCCGTTGCTGGTCGTCGGTGGTCAGGATCAGCGGGGTACGCCGCGCGCCGTCGTGCCGCGCCTGCATCACCGCCTGGACCCGGAACGCTCTCACCCGGCCGTCGGGGCCGACGTCCGCGGTGATGTGCCGCACCTGCTCGACCAGCTCGTCGTACAGGCCTTCGAAGCCGAGCTCGCCCAGGGCCGGCTCGATCCCGGGGTTCTCCTCGAACAGCTCGCGCAGGGTCCGTTCCGCGGGGCGCGGCCCGGGACGGCGGGACGGGCCGAGCAGGGCGGTCAGGCCGCCCGAAGGGATCTGGAGCAGTCGCTCGATCTCGCCCAGCGCATCGCGCGACGTGCCGCGTTCGGGCTGGCTCCGGCCGGACCGCCAGTAGCTGAGGGCTGCCGGGCTCACCGGGTGCCCTCGCTCGACGAGCCGGCGATGCAGCCAGGACAGACTCACACCGCGCCGGGCGAGCGCGTCGGCGAACGCGTCCGGGAACGCCGAGTCCTCCCGCATGTGGTGCCTCTCCTCCCGAGTGGACCCGGCCATGACAACGCCCGATCGGTCCATCACACAACCCGTGAGAACGATAAGTGATGAACCAACGCCTACGCTGCCTGCGCGAGCGCCCACGACAGTGCAGGCAGCTCGCGGAGATGCCGGGTACCGGGGGGTCCCGGCGTCTCCTCTGTGCAGGGCCCGGAGGGACTGGCACTGGACGGGCCCTGGACGGGCCCTGGACTAGCCCAGCTCGAAGTCTGCGAAGTCGAAACCCGGCGACACCAGGCACCGCACCAGGGCGTCCCACTCGCCCGGGAGCGTGCGCTGCCAGTGGCCGGCCGCGACGACGACCTCCGGTTCC
>JAICSC010000287.1 GCA_025937085.1 Nocardioides sp. | reverse complement strand
TCGCCGCCCTGTGAAGGCCGTGCTCGTCCTCCTGCTCCTCGTGATCGGGGCGATGGGGGCGTGGTCGATGCTCGACCCGCGGAGCGCGTTCCGCGCCACGCAGGGCCGGATGTTCCGCAACCCGTCGGCGGTGCACCTGAGCGGCTCCGCGGTGGCGGTGCAGCGCCTCATCGGGGCGGTGGTGCTGGTCGTCGCGATCATCGCGCTGGTGAACCTCTGAGCGTCTCCAGCCACCCCGCCTCCGGCCTCGCCGGAAGGAGCTCCACGCTCTCGCTCCTGGCCCTGGCCATGGGCGGGTTCGCGATCGGCACCACCGAGTTCATGGCGATGGGCCTGCTGCCGCAGGTCGCCGACGGCGTCGACGTCTCGATCCCGACCGCCGGTCACCTGATCTCGGCGTACGCCGTGGGGGTGGTGGTCGGCGCACCGGTCCTGGCCTTCCTCGGGGCGCGCCTGCCGCGTCGCGGCGTACTGGTCGCCCTGATGCTGGCGTACGCCGGCGCGAACGCGCTCAGCGCCGTGGCCGGAGGCTACGGCCTTCTCCTCCTCGCCCGCTTCCTCAGCGGCGTGCCGCACGGCGCGTACTTCGGGGTCGCCTCGCTGGTCGCAGCCGGACTTGCCCCGCGCGGACGCGAGGGGCGCTCGGTGGCGATGGTGATGATCGGGCTCTCGGTCGCCAACGTCGTCGGCGTCCCGGCCGCCACGTGGATGGGGCAACACCTCGGCTGGCGGTCGGCGTTCTGGGCAGCAGCGTCGCTCTCGGTGCTCACCGCGGTCCTGGTGACCGCCTGCGTGCCCGCCGCTCCGGGCAACACCGACGCGACCGGTCGCCGCGAGCTCCGGTTGTTCGCCGAGCCCCAGGCCTGGTTGACCCTGCTCGCGGGCGCGATCGGCTTCGGCGGCATGTTCGCGCTGTACACCTACATCGCCGAGGTCGTGACCCGGGTCGGCGGCCTGGCCGACGGTGCGGTCCCGGTGTTCCTGCTCGCGTTCGGCCTCGGCATGGTCGCCGGCACCTACGTCGCCGGCCACCTCGCCGACTGGTCGGTGTTCCGGTCCCTCCTCGGCTCGTCGCTGGCGATGGCCGTCCTGCTCCTGCTGTACGCCGCGCTGGCCCCGGCCGGCTGGTGGGCCGTGCTCCCGGCGTTCCTGGTGGCGGTCGCGTCGTCCGTGCTCGTGGTGAACCTCCAGCTCCGGCTGATGTCGGTGGCCGGCGACGCCCAGACCCTCGGGGCGGCGATGAACCACTCGTCGCTCAACATCGGAAACGCACTGGGCGCCTGGCTGGGCGGGCTCGTGATCGCGGCCGGCTGGGGGTACCGGGCTCCGGCACTCGTCGGCGTACTCCTCGCGCTCGCCGGGCTCCTCGTGCTGCTGGTCTCCGCGACCGTGCACCGCCAGACCGCGGCTGGCGCCGCCTGACGCCCCGGCTCAGCCCCCCGGCTTCCGGCAGACGCCACCCGGCTGGTGGCTGTCCGGGAGGACGTCGAAGTCCGAGGTGAGCACGTAGGTACCCATCCGGCGGGCGTGCAGGACCGTCCACTGCCCGTCCTCCGAGAGGCAGCCACGGGCCCGGACGCCTGCCGAGACCGGCTGGCTGCCGTCGAGCACCGCCAGGTGGTTCGACCAGCGGATCTGGATCGGCACGCGACCGGGCCGGGGGACCCACAGCCGCAGCTGGTTGCCCGCCGTCGACAGCACCTCCGCGTGTCGAGCCAAGGGAGCCGAGCCGAGCACCTGGTAGAGCCGCCAGTCGTCGTTGTGCCACACCTCGCGCAGGTAGGGCAGGCCGCCGGCGATCAGCTTCGCCTCCTCGACCGAGGCGAAGTCGAGCTTGGTCTCGGGGACGGCGACGTAGGCCACCGCGAGCTCGTCCAGCCACTGCCGGTACGACGCGGCGGTGAGCGCGCCCTTCTGGTAGAAGATCGGGTTGTCGGTCATGTCCGCCTGTCGCTCCCAGCCACGCGCCACCGGCATGGTCTCGCCGACGTAGCGCGCCGCGCCCTTGGTCTGGGGTTCGACGACCTCGACCCGCTGGCCGAGGCTCGTATCGGTACTCATCCGCTGGTTGAGCTGGGTCAGCAGCGGCGTGTAGTAGCTCTGCGAGGCGGACGGCGAGCTCGCCTCGGCGAGCTGCCAGCTGACGTCGACGGTCGGGAAGATCAGGGCCAGTGCGGTGAGCGCGACGACATGCCGGTCGGGCCGGTGGCCGTAGCCGACGATCAGCGGGGCGGCGAGCAGCCACACCATCCGGGTGAGGTTCAGCCCGACGCTGTTCGGGACCACCAGGCAGACGACCAGGCCGATCGCGACGATGACGGCGCCGACCCGGATGGTGGGCTCGCGGCACGCGACCACGACGAGGGCCAGGCCGAGCACGGCCAGGAACATCTGCCCCGGAGGAGAGCCCATCACTCCGGGGCTGTGGAACAGCACGGCCAGTGTGCCCAGGGTCGCGCCGGTCGCGATGCCCGTCACCAGTGCCTCGCGCCGACGGCTCCGGTCGGTCACCAGCACGGCGGCGGCGACGATGCCTGTGAAAAGGCCGGCCAGGGGGCTGCCGAGCACGCTGACGACGGTTGCCACCCCGGCGACCCACGGGTGGCGGCGTACCACGGCGAGCACCGCGAGCATGGCCGCCGCGAGGCCCACCAGGAAGGTGATCCGGCCCCCGAAGAGGTTGAGCAGCACACTGGCGGCGAACACGACGCTGGCCGCACGCGGACGGGCCGAGTCACGCAAGAGCAGGTGGGCCACCCACATGCACACCGCCGAGGCGAGCGCGCCGGTGGTGGCGACGCCGATGGTCGCCATCAGCCCGGGCGCGATCACCGAGTACGTCGGGAGCTCGAGGCCGCCGTACCAGCCCGGCCACCAGGTGACGTTGCCGAACTGCTTGAAGATGGCGGCGCGGGTCGCCTGGGCGGCGAAGTCGGGGACCGGCGGGACGAGGATGAGGTACAGAGCAAGCCCGACGGCGGGCACGAACCACGTCAGCATGCGCCGAGTGCGCAACGACGAGATCGCAGGCGGCATGCTCACGAGGCTCTCCTCCCCTCTCGTGCCCCATGTGACATTGTGCCAAGCAGGGCGGGCGAGTCCGTAATTCCCCTGGTCAGGGGGGTTCAGCGGCCGAGCCGCCGCCACTCCTCGACGAGCAGGTCATACCACGCCAGGTCGGCGCGTCCGGCGTGCACGTCGATCCCGAGCCGCTCCGTGCCCCACGTGGTGAGGCCGTTCGCCTCGATCACGTGGCGGGACGCCGCGTTGTCGACCGCTGCGGCGGCTGACACCCGGCGTACGCCGAGGTCCTCGAACGTGTAGCGCACCACCTCTCGCATCGCCCGGGTCGCGACACCCCGACCCCTGGCGTCGGGGTGGGACCAGAACCCGATCTCGCACTCGATCTCCGGCGTGTAGTCGAAGTAGCTGATCGAGGCCAGCACCCTGGCCTCGTCGGCGGGGTCGACGACCGCCCAACAGGCGCTACGACCCGTGGCGCGAGACTCGAGCTGGGCCTCGAGCCACGACCGCGCCTCCGCCTCGCCGTAGGGGTCGGGAAGCAGAGGCAACCACTGGCGTGTGCGCGGGTCGGTACAGGCCTCGACGATGCGGGGCGCGTCCGAGTCCCGCCAGGATCGCAGCCGCAGCCCGTCGGCCTCGAGCACCGGTACGTCGAGCCATCGGCCCTTCGGCTCGCGCGTGTCGGTCGGGAGGAGGGTGCCGACCCAGGCATCGCGCAGCTCTCCACGTTGGGGCAGGGCAGCCCGGATGGTTCCCTCGATGGTGAACCCGAGCCGCCAGGCGAGCTTGCGGGATGCCCAGTTGCCCGTGTTCGCGCGCCAGATGACGACCCGCGCTGCGCGGTCGTCGAAGGCCCAGTCGACGAGCAGTCGGACGGCGCGCTCCATCGACCCGGTGCCGCGGACCCACGGGTGCGAGCCGTAGGCGACCTCGAGCCGCCCCTCGCCCTCGTCGCGGAGCTCCACGGTGCCGGCGTACCTCCCGTCGACCTCGACCGCGAACCCCCAGGACGTGCCCGCGGCCCAGCCCTGGGGCATCACCTCGGTGACGAAGCTGCGGGCGTTCTCCATCGAGTACGGCACCGGGACCGTGGTCCACTCCTGGCTCACGGGGTCCTGGCACTGCTCGAAGCAACCCTGCACGTCGTCCTCGCGGTGGGCTCGCAGGGTGACGAGGTCGTCGGTGAGGGTGGGGGCCGAGTCCATGGGCCGCACCTTGCCAACAGGTGGCCCTCCGCGTCATCCGGGATTCGGTTCGTGTTCGTCGGTGGAGCTGTGCCGCTGGTTCGCTCTGCGACCTTCTCGAGACCCCGGTGACAGTGCCCTCGGTGGTCGAGGAGGTCGCTCTGCGACCGTCTCGAGAGCCCGGTGACGTGTCCGTGTTCAGGCCGGAGGCACCGTCACCGGGTTTCGTCTCGCGGTCACGACCTCGCAAGCTCGGTCGTGCGCTCGCTCAACCTGCGCTCGCGACGCCGCGCGCTCGTTCCTCACGCTCGGCTGCTCGCTTGCTTGACCTGGCCGAGCCCACGCAGGCGCTCGTCCCTCGCGCCGTGCTGCTCTTCTCAGATGACACAATGCGGCCCATGCCCAGCGTGACCACGTCACCGGAGCTGACCGTCCCCGTCGTGACGTCGGGCGCCAAGCCTCGGGTCCTGTCCGGCATCCAGCCGACCTCCGACTCGTTCCACTTCGGCAACTACCTGGGGGCC
>JAICSC010000383.1 GCA_025937085.1 Nocardioides sp. | reverse complement strand
GGCAGCGAGGTCACGATCGCACTCGCCGCGGGCGGCACGGGCGAGGGCATCATCGGCTTCGAGGGCTCGGCTCCCGGCGGCTCCCGGCGTACGACGACCCGGCTCCTCGACGGCGAGTTCCCCAAGGTCCGCAGCCTGTTCCCCGACGCGCACCAGACCACCGCGCGAGTCGACAAGCTGGAGCTGATCGAGTCACTCAAGCGGGTCGCGTTGGTGGCCGAACGCAACACCGCGGTCCAGCTGGCCTTCTCCGACGGCACCCTGACGCTGGACGCCGGGTCCGGCGACGAGGCGCAGGCCAGCGAGTCCATCGAGGCCAGCATCGACGGCGACGACATCACCACCGGGTTCAACCCGCAGTTCCTGCTCGACGGCCTCCAGGTCATCGACGAGGCGGTGGTCGAGCTGGCGTTCACGGTGTCGACCAAGCCCGTTGTCATCAGTGGTTCCCTAGGAGAAGGTGGGGGAGACAGTGACCCCACAGGTGACGGCACCGGGTTCCGCTACCTCCTGATGCCGAGGCGCCTGCTCTCCTGACCCCACTCCCGCCCCCACCACACCAAGGAGCGATCCATGGAACTCGGACTCGTCGGCCTGGGAAAGATGGGCGGCAACATGCGCACCAGGCTGCGCAACGCCGGTCACACCGTGATCGGCTACGACCGCAACCCCGACGTCTCCGACGCCGGCAGCCTGGCCGAGATGGTCGAGAAGCTGCCCAGCCCCAAGGTGGTCTGGGTGATGGTGCCCGCCGGTGACCCGACCCGCGACACCGTCAAGGAGCTGGCCGGCCTGCTCGGGGAGGACGACCTGGTCGTCGACGGCGGGAACTCCAAGTGGACCGACGACCAGGCGAACGCCGACCTGTTGTCGGAGAAGGGGATCGGCTTCGTCGACTGTGGTGTCTCCGGCGGCGTCTGGGGGTTGAAGAACGGCTACGCGCTCATGTGCGGCGGCTCCGACCAGAACGTCGCCAAGGTGCAGCCGGCCCTGGACGCGCTGAAGCCCGAGGGGGAGTTCGGCTTCGTCCACGCCGGTCGGGCACCCGGGGCGGGTCACTTCTCGAAGATGGTCCACAACGGCATCGAGTACGCCATCATGCAGGCCTACGCCGAGGGCTGGGAGCTCCTCGACAAGGTGGAGATGGTCGAGAACGTCACCGAGGTCTTCCAGTCCTGGCGCGAGGGGACCGTGATCCGGTCCTGGTTGCTCGACCTCCTCGTCGCGGCTCTGGAGGAGGACGCCCATCTCGACAAGATCGCCGGCTACGCCGCGGACTCGGGCGAGGGCCGCTGGACGGTCGAGGCCGGGATCGACCATGCCGTCGCGATGCCCGCGATCGCGGCGTCCCTCTTCGCCCGCTTCGTCTCCCAGCAGGACGACAGCCCGGCGATGAAGGCCATCGCCGCGATGCGCAACCAGTTCGGCGGTCACGCTGTGCGGACCGAGGCTCCTCCCGGCGGCGACGCGCCGACGAGCTGAGACCGGGACCCGGATCCGAGAGCCACCCTCTTGTACGTCGCAAACCTCACGCTGGTCGACTTCCGCTCCTACGCCGCCGCGGAGGTCCCGCTCGACCCGGGCGCCACGGCGTTCATCGGGCGCAACGGCCAGGGCAAGACCAACCTGGTCGAGGCCATCGACTACCTCTCGCGGCTGAGCTCACACCGGGTCGCCGCCGACGCTCCACTGGTGCGGGCAGGCGCCGAACGCGCGCTGGTGCGGGCCACCGTCGTCCGCGACGGGCGCGAGGCCGTGCTCGAGATCGAGATCAACCCCGGGAAGGCGAACCGCGCCCGGGTCAACCGCGCCGACCTCCCGCGCGCCCGGGAGCTGGTGGGGCTGGTCCGCACGGTGGTGTTCGCGCCCGAGGACCTGGCGCTGGTCAAGGGTGACCCGGCCGGACGGCGGGGCTTCCTCGACGACCTGCTCGTGATGCGCACGCCCCGGCTGGCCGGCGTGCGACAGGACTACGAACGCGTCCTGCGTCAGCGCAACTCTCTGCTCAAGACCGCGAGGCTCAAGACCGCGCGCAACGCGCGCCGGGGATCGAGCGACGACCTTCGAGACGCCTCGTCCCTCGGCTCCTCAGGAACCGGAGATGCGCTCTCGACGCTCGGCGTCTGGGACGCCCACCTCGCGCGCACCGGCGCCGAGATCCTGGCCGAGCGGCTGCGTCTGGTCGCCGAGCTCAGACCGTACGTCGGCAACGCCTACGCCACCGTCGCCCGCGGCGCGAGCAGTGACGACGCAGGCCTCGAGTATCAGCCGAGCCTCGAGATCGGTGGGCTCACCGACCGGGCGGAGCTCACCGAACGGCTGCTCGAGGAGCTCGAGCGCCGCCGCCCCGACGAGCTCGAGCGGGGCGTCTCCCTGGTCGGTCCGCACCGCGACGAGCTCGCGCTGTCCCTCGGCACCGGCGAGCCGTCGACCCCCCGCCTCCCGGTGCGGGGCTACGCCTCGCACGGCGAGTCCTGGTCGTTCGCGCTGGCGCTGCGTCTCGCGTCTTACGACCTGGTCCGCGCGGACGGCGACGACCCGATCCTGATCCTCGACGACGTCTTCGCCGAGCTCGACACCGAGCGGCGGGCCCAGCTCGCCGAGCTCGTCGCGGGCGCGGAGCAGGTGCTGGTCACCGCGGCGGTCGCGGCCGACGTGCCCGAGAAGCTGGCCGGCACACGGTTCCTGGTCG
>JAICSC010000129.1 GCA_025937085.1 Nocardioides sp. | reverse complement strand
TATGAACGAGACGCCTGCCACGGCGAGGGTAAGACGTGCCGTCCGGGCGGTCATGCTGGCCGATGATGAACGTGTCCTGCTGTGCCGCTTTGGTTTCCCGCATCCAGCTGTACCGACGGGCGCCACGGGTGTGTGGGCTGCCCCCGGTGGCGGCATCGAGCCCGGTGAACTGCCGCTGGGGGCACTGCGCCGTGAGCTGCACGAAGAGACGGGGCTTGTCATGGACGACGATCCGCCTCACGTCTGGCACCAGGAGGTCGCCGCGCCCGGCCATGCGGACGGCTACGACGGGTCGGTCAACGACTACTTCCTCGTCCGCACCACGCGCTTTGATCCCCGCGGCGCGCTGTCCGATGAGGACCTTGCCGCCGAGCACATCAGTGGGATGCGGTGGTGGCGGCACGGAGATATCGCCGAATACGACGGGACCGACCTCTTCTCACCCGTGACATCGCCACACCGCTGGCGGCGCTGATCGCCGGTGACATCCTGGGCTCGCCGGTGATGCTCGGCCTGTGATTTCTCTGGAGCGGTCGTGACCCAATCGGAACGCACACTCATCCGCGTTCCGCGCGCCCGCGGACCTGCGTCTCTTCGCGGGCTGAAGGCGCACCCAAGAAGCTCCAGGGCGATGAGAAGTGGTACCCGACATAGCCTTCTCCGGTGAGCACCGACGACGTCCATTCGCCGGGATACCAGCACGTCGACGCTTCATCAGATCCAGAGGCCCTGTTGGCTGGCATGGTTGCCAACGCCGGATGGAGCGCCACCGTCGACCTGCGCGCCTGGGAGCGGGAACACTTACGGTTGGCCGGCGGCGAACGGATTCTCGACATCGGCTGCGGCCTCGGAGACGCGGCCCGAGAGCTCGCGATCGACCTGGGACCAACCGGTGAAGTCATTGGTCTGGATGCCAGCACAGCAATGCTTCGTGCAGCCCGACTGAGCTGGGACGCCGCCTGCCCGGCGCGCTTCACGATGGGCGATGCACAGGCCCTTGATCTACCAACCGGATCGGTCGACGCCGCTCGCGGCGAACGCGTTCTGCAATGGCTACCCGATCCCGAGGCGGCCGTCATCGAGATGGCGCGGGTACTTCGACCGGGTGGACGGGTCTCCCTCATCGACACGGATTGGGGGACACTACGGCTCGATATCGGCGCCGCCGACCTTGCCGACGCCGTGCGCCGAACCATGAGCACCGAACGCGCCCGACCCTCACGGGTGGGCCGTCGCCTTCCTGACCTGGCCCGGACGGCCCGCTTCCGAGAAATCGTCTCCACGCAGGCCACCCAAGTCTGGTCTAGCTGGGACCCAGACTCGTCCCCCTCACCGGACGGTTGCTTCTCGATGCGAGAACTCGCCCAGAACCTCATCGACGCAGGCGAACTCCATGCAGGCGAGCGCGACCGATTCGTGAACACAGCCCACGACGCCGCACGCAACGGTCGATTCGAGATGTCCCTCACGATGTACGCAGTTGCCGCCGTCCGCGCATAGCGAATCGCAGTCACGCGCCACGATGACGTGCGTAGCCGGGTGTCGACCTCGACCAGAGCCGCGTCACTTCGCCGCGTGAGGACCCTTGGGCCCACGGTCCCAATTCACTCGTCGCGGCTGCGAGCTGCTGCCTCCGTCCCTACCGCATCCGGATTCCCCCCTCGGTAGCTGCAGACCAGGTCCGCAAGGTGGTCCGTGACGTGGTCGGCGTCGTCACCGATCCCCATGAAGGTCCCCGACTTGAAGGTGACCATCCAGTGCAGTCCAAGGAAGTACAAGCCCGCAGCACGACTGATGCCACGACGTTGAACGGGCTCACCCGACTCGTCGAGCACTGGTGCGTGCAGCCAGTCGAAGTCAAAGTCGTACCCGGTTGCCCAGATCACGCTGCTGATTCCGGAGGCGCTCAAGGAGATGCTCGATCGCAGCGGCGGAGGCTCGGGTCTGATCGCTCCGGCATTGCTCGGCGCGACGAGACCTGCGTGCTGATAGCACTGCCGAACGAGTTCGTCGTACATGGTGTCGGCCGCCGCCAGGATCTGCTCGGCATCATCAGCGAAGTCCACGAAGTCACCGGTGACCCCGCGGAGCGACCCGAGAAGCGTGACCCCACGCTCACCCAGATCTCTCAGGTCCAGGTCGTGACCGCCGTCCACACCCGTCACCAACACCGTCGGCGGCATGCGCCCGCCGACCCAATCTGCCCGGCTGCGGTCCATCAGCCCCAGATCGGCCAGCCAGTTCGTGATGTCACGTCCGAGCAGTCGCCGAGGCACTCGGCGGTGACGACTCAGGCACAGGAACGTCCGGCGTCCGGACGTCACGAGCTCCTCCGCGATCTGGGCACCTGATGCCCCACTCCCGACGACCAGCACCGCACCGTCGGGGAGGGACCCCGGGTTGTGGTAGCTCATGGAGTGGAGTTGTCTCACCTGGTCGGGGAACCCGGCGCTCACAGGGGTATGCGAGGCCGCTGGAAGGGTCCGGTCGCCACCACCATCGCCGAGGCACGGATCCGACCCTGCGTTGTCTCCACCTCCCAGTGCCCGTCGACTCGCTGGCCCGCCCCGACGGCTGTGCGCTCCCTGACCGGGGCGTTGATCAGCGCGACATACCGCTCCAGCCACTCGACCACGTCGCTGTGGCCGGCAAAGCCGTCAGGCTCCGGGGCGTCATACGGCATCCCGGGTAGTCCGAGCAGCACATTGGGGAACGGCAGGGTCCTTCCGCCGCCTGTCGGCGCGGGTGGAATGTAGTTCGCATCGCGATGAGCGGGCGTCATTCATCCGAACGAGCGCCGGACGTGTCGCTACCCTGCGGCACAATCCGTGCCATGCCGACGTGGACCTTGAGCGAGATCGAAGCAGCGGTGCGCTCGTCTTGGGGTCTGACACCTCCTTCGCCTCGACTGACTACATGGCCCGTGGCCGCGGGCAGCCGTCGCGAGGTCAGTGCGGAACGACCGCCCTCGCCATCCAGGATCTGCTCGGTGGCGATCTGATGGTCGCCGACGTCGAGTACGAGGGCCGGGTGGAGGGCGTGCACTACTGGAACGTGACGCCCGGCGGAGTCGAACTCGCTCTGACACGGGACCAGTTGGCTTCGGATGAATCGCTCATCAACCGGCGTCGGGTCAGCGCGGAACGGAACTCCTCCTCAGCAGGCGAGCAACCGTTCCAGTTGCTGAAGGAACGGGTCACCACCGCTCTGGGCTCGTAGAAGCGGCCGATGGGGCCAGCACACGATCTGACGAAGGGATGCGGTGTTCATGAGTGAGGGCTTCTACTCGCACGCGAAGCTGTATGACCTGATGTTCCCCGGCGGAGGGCCCGCGGTCGACTTCTACAGGACTCAGGCCGATCGGCAGGGCGGGACGGTGTTGGAACTCGGGTGCGGCACCGGAGGCAAGTTGATACCGATCGCAGCCGACGGGCACGCCTGCGTCGGCATGGACCTCTCTGCGGAGATGCTGGCCGAGGCCGAGCGCAAGGCGGGCGAGCGCGGCGTCGCGGCCGAATGGGTGCAGGGCGACATGCGCGAGTTCGACCTCGGCCGCACGTTCGACCTCGTGTTCATCGCAGCAAACTCGTTGCTCCATCTGCACGACGCGGCAAGCCTGGTGAGCTGCTTCGCGTCGGTGCGCAGACACGTGGCGCCCGGAGGGCGGTTCGCCCTCGACATCTTCAATCCAAGCGTGGGACTCCTGTCCGAGGCCGATGGCTTGCGTCACACCCGAGAGTCGTTGTCGTTCGTGGACCCTGACCGCGGCGACGTGACTGTTGATGTCGCCGAAGCATACGACGCGGCGGATCAGGTCACTCGTGGGACTTGGTACCTCTCGACCGTGGCGGAGACTGACTTTGTCGTTGCCCCACTGGAGATCCGGAGCATCTTCCCGCAGGAACTGCCCCTGCTCCTCTCCCTTGGTGGGCTCCGGCTCGTCGACCGCTTTGGCGACTGGTCCGGTGCACCGTTCACCGGAAGTGCGGCACTCCAACTATGCATATGCGAGGCAGCGTGACCCTGGCACGGCCAGTAGGTGCGTCTTTCCGCCGGAGTGCCGGCGGGTCTTTTCGGTGGGTAACTGTTTGCGGAGGCGCCCGCTCGTGCGGCGGTCCGCGTATGCGGCCCGACGACAGGCCGTCGCGAGGTTCCCATGTCACACGCTGCTTTGCTGCCGTTCCAGCCTGAGCACATGAACGCGGGCCAACAGGCCGCAGTCTCCTACCTGGCCCGCTACTCCGGCCATACCCGACGACCCCGGCACGATGGCCGCCCTCGGGGTGGCTCAGTGTCGGTTGAGGTGGGTGAGGCTGACCAGCCACAGCTTCTCGCGGCCGCCCTTGACGGTCTGCTCGCGCACGCTGCCGATGTCACGCACGTAGTACTTGTGGTCGACGACCCCCGGCTCCAGCGGCGTGGTCTCCTTGGTCAGCAGCGCGTGGTTGGAGTGGACCATCGGCACCGTGGTCCGGGCATTTCGGCGTACGACGGTGTAGGTGTCCAGGGCATGGCCGGGGTAGTACTCCTGGTAGTACGACGGTCCGGGGTGCGGGTGCGGCGTCATGAAGATGCCCGCCTCCGCGCCGTTGTGTCCGGACATGAACGAGCCCTCGCGGCTCTTCACGTGACCGTGCTTGTCGAGGGTCGCGGTCCGCTCGCCGAAGTACCAGACGGTGCCGCGCTTGGTCTGTGCGTAGTAGTCGTGGGTGCGTTCCTCGAGCCGGCCGTCGGTCCAGACCCGGTCGAAGACGACTCGGCACACGACGCCGTCGATGGTGCGGGTGTGGTACGTCGCGATCTGCACGTCGCGGGTGTGCGCCTTGCCCTCGACGCCGCGGTACGACCACCGTGTCCCGGGCTTCAGCGGGAACCATGGATTGTCCACGCGTCCGTGGGTGAAGTGCGATGGCGAGGGGTGGTGCGGCTTCGCGGGGTGGCTGGCGGCGGCCTGTGACGGGGAGGCGGCCGCGCCGAGTAGGCCGGCGACGGCGATCGCGGCAACGGGGGCGAGGGTGTGACGGTTCATGGCTCCTCCTGGGGTCGGTCGTGGCGACGCTAGGCGGCCCTGATGAGCGGTTCGTGAGCGCTCATCAGGCGCTCATCCGTCGCTCATCCGCGGCTCATCCGGAAGCGCAGACTGGTGCCATGCGGATCCTTCTGGTCGAGGACCGGGCCAAGCTCGCCCGTCTGCTCCAGCGCGGGCTGCGGGAGGAACAGGTCAGCGCTGACGTCGCGGCGACCGGCGCCGACGGCGTGTGGCTGGCCGAAGAGCACCCGTACGACGTGATCGTGCTCGACGTCATGCTCCCCGACGTCGACGGGCTCGAGGTGTGCCGGCGGATCCGGGCCACCGACGACCGGACGCCGGTGCTGATGCTGACCGCCCTGAGTGCTGTGCCTGACCGGGTCGCCGGGCTCGAGGCCGGCGCGGACGACTACCTGGTGAAGCCGTTCGCCTTCGACGAGTTTCTGGCGCGGCTGCGGGCGCTGGCCCGGCGCGGCGGCGTACGACGCTCCGAGGTGCTCGCCCTGGGCGACCTCCGGCTCGACTTGGCGTCCCGGCGGGTGCACCGGGGTGAGACCGAGGTGGAGCTGACCGGGCAGGAGTTCGCGCTGCTGGAGGCGATGGCCCGGCGTACCGGCGAGGTGCTGAGCCGCGAGCGTCTGCTCCACCTGGCGTGGGACGTCGCCTACGAGCCGCGGTCCAACGTGGTCGACGTGTGCATGAAGGGCCTGCGCGACCGGATCGACCGGCCGTTCGGCCGGCACTCGCTGCAGACGATCCGCGGCGTCGGCTACCGGCTAGTTGAGGAACCGGAGTGAGCCGTCTGCCGATCCGGCTCCGGCTGGCGCTGTTCCTTGCGGTAGTCGCGGCCGTGCTGCTCAGCCTGGTCGGGGGCTTCGGGTACGCGCGCCTGGCGGCCGGGCTCTCGCACGACCTCGACCTCGAGCTGCGCCAGCGCGCCCAGGACCTGGTCGGCCCGGTCAGCCGGCCGGGCTCGTCGTTGACCGACCTAGCCGGCACCGGGTTCATCGAGCGCGGCGAGAGCTTCGCCGAGATCGTCACCCCGACCGGCCGGGTGCTCGACGCGACACCGACCCTGCGCGGCCGCGCCCTGCTCACCCCGAGCGAGGCCGGGCGTGCCGCCCGTGGCACGGTGAGCATCGACCGGAGCAGCGCCCCCGGCCTCAACGAGCCCGCACGGCTGCTCGCCACCCCGTTCATCCGGTCCAGGCAAACGCAGGTGCTGGTCGTCGGCGACACCCGGGAGAACGGACTGGAGATCCTGCGCCGCGTCCGCGACCAGCTGCTGGTCGGGATCCCGCTGCTGGTCCTGCTCACCTTCGTCGGGGCGTACGTCGTCGCGGGGGCCGCGCTGGGGCCGGTGGAGGCGATGCGTCGCCGCGCCTCCGAGCTGAGCGGTCGCGCCCCCGCGCTCCGGCTACCGGTCCCGCCCGGGGACGACGAGATCAGCCGGCTCGGGGCGACGCTCAACCAGCTGCTCGGCCGGGTCGAGGCGACCCTTGAGCGCGAGCGATCGTTCGTGGCGCACGCCAGCCACGAGCTGCGCACGCCGCTCGCGCTGTTGCGCACCGAGCTCGAGCTCGCCGTACGCCGTCCGCGCCGAGCCGAGGAGCTGGTCGGTGCCATCGATTCCGCACGCGACGAACTCGACCGGCTGGAGCGGCTCGCAGAGGACCTTCTGCTGCTGGCGCAGGCGGCGGAGGGGGAGCTCACCGTGCACCGCGAGCCGGTCGAGGTCGCCGGGCTGCTCGCCGACACCTGCACGCGCTTGGCCGGAGCCGCGGCGGCCTCCGGGCGCCGGATCGAGGTCGGGCCGCCTCATCCACGCGTCGGCGCCGTGCCGGCCGACCGTCGACAGGTGCAGCAGGCGCTGACCAACCTGGTCGCCAACGCCCTCGAGCACGGTGACGGGACAATCCGGGTCGAGGCCCAGCGCGACCAGAGGCAGGTCCGGCTGGTCGTCTCCGACAAGGGGGCCGGCTTCGGGGCGGAGATGCTGGCCCACGGCGACGAGCGGTTCGCCCGCGACCCGCGGTCGGCGGGTGCCGGTCTCGGGTTGTCCATCGTGGCTGCCGTCGCCGCCGCCCACGGGGGATCGCACGGCCGGCGCGACCTCCACCCGGGAGCCGAGGCCTGGTTGACACTGCCCGCCCCACCCGAGACGACGCACGAGGGCAGCCGCCCGGCCTGAGCCGAACCATTCCGCCACCCACGCCGAGCCGGGGCGCCTGACCCGCGGCGCCGGTCCTGTGACCCGATCGGATCCCCTGGAAATGCGTCAACGAGGTGGGTCCATCCGCCGGGTAAGCACCCGCGTCCTTCCGCCGCGACTGGCTCGATTGACGTTACGGGTCGATGCCCGCGCGTAGGTTGCGACCATGGGCATCCGGTCGCGCTCGCTCGAGTTGCTGGTGTTCACGGTCGGCGCCGACGCGCTGGGGGCGGAGATTGCGGCAGCGAGGCTGATGGCGCCGTGGTTCGGGGCGAGCACGATCGTGTGGGCGAACACGATCGCGATCGTGCTGCTGTCCCTGTCGGTGGGGTACGCCGTCGGGGGTCGCCTGGCCGATAGGGATCCTCGACCTGAGGGCTTGGCACGGATCGTGTTGACGGCGTCGGTGTTGTTGGCGATCGTGCCGTTCGTGAGCGGCCCCTTCCTGAGGCTGGCCGCCACGGCGGTCGACCAGCTCAGTGCGGCGATCTTCGTCGGTTCGCTGGTAGGGGTCGGCGTGCTGATCGCCATCCCGCTGCTGCTGCTCGGGATGGTCTCGCCGTATGCCCTGCGCCTGGCCGTGGACACCGTCGATGCCACCGGACGGACCGCCGGCAGGCTCTACGCGATCTCGACGACTGGGTCGCTGGTCGGCACGTTCCTGGCGGCGCGGCGAGCGCAGCCTGGAGCTCGACGAAGGGTATGCCGTCCACTCGGTCTACCGCCCCGGCCACTGGCTCACCGGCAACTACTGGGACCAGATGCTCGCACTGTCGGTGGCAGGCAGGCACACACCGCCTCGTTCGGTCGCGATCCTGGGCGATGCGGCCGGCACCTCGGCACGGCAGATCGGCCACTACTTCCCGCAGACCTGGATCGATGCGGTGGAGCTCGATGGTGAGCTGACGAAGGTCGGCCGTGAGCTCTTCGACCTGCGCGGCCCGCATCTCCACACATACACCGCGGACGCGCGGCCGTGGCTCTTTGCGTCGACGCGTCGGTATGACGTCATCATGGTCGACGCCTATCGCCAGCCCTACATCCCCTTCTACCTCACCACGAAGGAGTTCTTCTCGCTCGTCCGCGACCATCTCGAGCCGGGCGGCCTGGTCATCGTCAACGTCGGCCACCCGCAGGGCTCAACCTCCCTGGAGCGGGCGCTGGGCGCCACCATGCGCGCGGTCTTCGGGTACGGCGCGGTCTGGCGCGACCCAGCCCAGTCGGTCAACACCATGCTCGTCGGCACGACCTCGACCGACCCGGCCGGACGGCTACGCGCGGCCGCGGCCATGCTGCCGGCCGACCTTGCCCCGGTGGTGTCCGCCGCTGCCGGCCGTATCATCCCGGCACTGACCGGAGGCCAGGTCTTCACCGACGACCGGGCGCCGGTGGAGTGGCTGGTCGATCTGAGCCTGGCCGAGCAGGCGAGATAAGGTCTCTGACCCGCGCAGGTCGACCCAGGCTTGTTCGAGAACCAGCGGGGTCCCCGAGACCGGCGACGACCGCCACGCGGGATCGGGAGCCTGCGTCACCTCGCCGCGTGAGACTGAGCAGACCCTTGTTCTGCATGCCCATCTTCTTCAGGATGGGATCGAACTTCGGCTTGACGTAGTTGGCCTGGAAGTCTCCGTAATCAGCGCGCTGGTCCGCGCTCAGCCTGTCAACGTTCTCCTCGAGAAGCTGAAGTCGGCCGACGGGCCAGTTCCTCG
>JAICSC010000102.1 GCA_025937085.1 Nocardioides sp. | reverse complement strand
CGGTGAAGTAGGGGACCTGCCGGTCGCGGAAGAACTCACTGAGGATCACGTGGCCCATCGCCATCGCGAGAGCCCCGTCGGTCCCGGGCGCGCACGGCAGCCAGTCGTCGGCGAACTTGGTGTGGTCGGAGTAGTCGGGGCTGACGACCACGACCTTCTGACCCTTGTAGCGCGCCTCGGTCATGAAGTGCGCGTCGGGGGTGCGGGTGATCGGCAGGTTCGTGCCCCACAGCATCAGGTAGGAGGAGTTCCACCAGTCACCGGACTCGGGCACGTCGGTCTGGTCGCCGAACACCTGTGGCGAGGCAGGAGGCAGGTCGGCGTACCAGTCGTAGAACGACAAGATGGTGCCGCCGATCATCGACAAGAAGCGGGTGCCGGCGGAGTAGGACACCTGCGACATCGCCGGAATCGGCGAGAACCCGACGACCCGGTCGGGTCCGAAGTCACGGACCGTCGCGACGTGCGCGGCAGCGATCAGTTCGGTGACCTCTGGCCAGGTCGCCCGGACGAAGCCCCCCTTGCCGCGGAAGTCCTTGTAGCGCGCGGCCCGCTCGGGGTCGCGGCTGATGCCGACCCAGGCGTCCACGGGGTCCTCGCCCCGTTGCCGTGCCTCACGCCACATCTCCAGCAGAGGCGCCCGGACGTAGGGGTAGCGAACGCGGGAGGGCGAGTAGGTGTACCACGAGAACGACGCGCCGCGGGGGCAGCCCCGTGGCTCGTACTCCGGAGAGTCCGGGCCCACCGACGGATAGTCGGTCTGCTGCGTCTCCCAGGTGATGATCCCGTCCTTGACGTAGACCTTCCACGAGCACGATCCGGTGCAGTTCACGCCGTGGGTCGAGCGCACCACTTTGTCGTGACGCCAGCGCTCGTGCCAGAACTCCTCGGCCTGCCTGCCGCCCTTCCGATGCAGCTCACGATGGTCCGCGCTCGGCTCACCGGGGAGGAAGAACTGGGCCTTCCGGAGCAGGTGCTCGATGGGCTCTCCGGCGGGCAGCAGTGGCGCCAACCGATCGCCGTCCGCCCCGGTCACGCAACCACCTCGCTCCGCGAGCCGCCCGGACGTCGACCCCCCTCGTTTCTAGCGCCCCGGCCCACGGCCCCGCAACCGGGGTGCCCCGGCCGCACTCCCAGACGCGAGGGGTGCTCAGATCAATCCACGTCCGTGACCAACACGTAGACCTCGCCGTCGCACAGTCGCACCGGATATGGTCGCCGGGCTGGCCGTCGTGTTCTGGGCCTTCGCCACCTGGTTGATCCCGGGGCTGATTGCCGCCGGCTGGTGGCGCCATGCCCACTGCCGGGTGCCGCTCGTGTACGAGGCGACGTTGTGGAGCATGGTCTTCCCCCTCGGCATGTACGCCGTCGCGGGGATCTATCTGGGTCGCGCCGACCACCCTCCGATCGTGGAGGGGGTGGGACGGGCGGCGCTGTGGGTGGCTCTCGCGGCCTGGACGATCGTCTTCGTGACCATGTGTTGGCACGTGGTCCGCACCGTGCTCGCCCCGTGGGCGGCTCCGCCCGTCCGGCCCTGACCATTCCAGCGGCTGACCGAGCGCCTCGACGCAGAAGACCGCCCCACCCGCGGCGACGAAGGCACGCGAGTGGGGCGGTCATCTTGAGGGCCACAGGCGTTGGGGGGGTGTGCCTCGGGCCCGTCGTCCGGCGTTCCCGAGATCCGGCTAAGGGGGGGTGCCGGTCGGTAGTGCCTGACGAAGTCAAGACAAGGTTAAGCGATTCACCCCGCCGATGTGAAATCTTCGCGTGGATTCGTCGTGTCCGACCGGGTCAGGCGAGCTCGAAGACCACGGACCGCGACCCGACGTCGGCCTGGGTGAGACGCACCTCGGCCTCGGTGCCGAGCGGCAGGGCGCTCGAGGAGGTGACACGAGCCTCGACGGCGGGGTCCTGGACGGTCACCTTGCCGCGAGTGTCGTCCTTCTCGTCGACGTCGGTGACCACCCCCTCGAACGTCTCCCCGACGCGGGCGTGCAGGATGCCCGCCTCGACCAGGTCGAGCACCATCGCTTCGTACTGGGCGGCCTTGCGGCCGGCGTCCTTCATCACGTCGGGGATCTCGGACAGCTTCGCCAGCACCCAGGTCGGGACGTCGGTGCCGGCACACAGCGCGACGCAGATCTCGCCGGCGTACCGGTCGCCGAGGCGCCGGAGCGGTGCGGTGACATGGGCGTACTCCGAGGCGAGCGCGGCATGTATCGGGTCGGCAGGCACCTCGCCGTCGAACGCGACGTACCCGCTGCCGCGCAGGAGCCGCGCGCAGGCGGTGATCATGGCGGCCTCGGCTGGCTTGCGGGAGTCGAGGCCGCGGATGAAGTCCGGATAGAGCTGCTCGGCCGGCCAGTCGATGTGGAGCGCTCGCGCGACACGGTGGAGCCGCTGGAGATCGTGGGGCTGGGGTGGCGGCAAGGTACGCAGCAGACCGACCCGGGCATACACCATCAGGGAGGCCGCGGCGAAGCCGGTGAGCATCGAGATCTGCGCGTTCCATGTCTCGGCCGGGATCATCGAGCGGAACTCCAGCGACCACCGGTCGCCGATGACCTCGACCTCCTGCTCCGGCAGGGGCAGCGAGATGCCGCCCCGCGCCGCCTCGCGCTCGAGCCGGAGCTCGCCGACCTCCTTGAGCAGCCGGAGCACCTCATCGGCGCTGCCATCGTCGACCGACTTCTGGACGCCCTCGTAGTCGAGCTTGGCGCGCGACCGCACTCGCGCACGCTCGACGTGGACGTCGGTCCCCTCCCCCGTGTCGTCGACGTGGATGGTCCACAGCAGCGCCGGGCGCTCCTGGCCCGGCAGCAGCGAGGCCGCGCCCTCGGAGAGCGACGTCGGGTGGAGCGGGATCTTGGAGTCCGCGCCGTACAACGTCTCGCCGCGCGCGTGGGCAGCCTCGTCGACCGGGTCCCCCGGCTGGACGAAGGCCGCGACGTCGGCGATCGCGTAGTGCACGACGTAGCCCGAGCCCGCACGCTCGATGTGGAGAGCCTGGTCGAGATCCATCGAGGAGGCCGGGTCGATGGTGACGAATGGGATCTCGGTGCGGTCCAGGTCGGGCAGTCGAGGCGAGTCCGCCGCCTTGCGCGCGGCCTCCTCGACCTCGGGCGGGAACTCGGCGGTCACATCGAGCTCGGACCGGATCCTGGCGATCCCGTCGCTCAGCGACTTCGCTGCCACCTCGTCTCGGGCGTGGACCCGCACCACTCGGCTCGAGGACATCCCCCAACCTTAGGGCGTGGCGGAACGGGGGCCACACCGAAGCGTCAGCCGCCGGGTCTGGCGGCGAATCCTGCTGCGGCGCGCGGGCACCCGGTGCCCGCGCGCGGTGGCGCGACTGTCGCTAACCTCGCCGCGTGCTGATCCTCCTGCCGCCCAGCGAGGGCAAGGCACGGCCACGGCACGGGAAACGGCTGGACCTCGGCACCGGACCTCTGGTCGACGCCCGGGCCGAGGTGCTGGATGCCCTCATGGCACTGTGCCGCGGGCCAGAGGCGGACGCCGTGCGCACGCTCGGGATCGGCGACGGACAGGTCGACGAGGTACGCCGCAACGCCCTGCTGCCCGAGCTGCCGACGGCACCGGCGGAACGGATCTACACCGGTGTCCTCTACGACGCACTGGGGCTCACGACCCTCGACGCCTCCGCTCACCGGCGCGCACTCAGCCGGGTCGCGACCGTGTCGTCGCTGTACGGCGTGGTCCGGCCCGGCGAGCGGATCGCGCCGTACCGGCTCGGCGGCGGGGTGAGCCTGCCAGGTCTCGGGGGCGTCGCGGCGCACTGGCGCTCCCACCTCGACCCGGTCGTGCGCGACCTGGCGGGCCGCGGCCTCGTGGTGGATCTCCGCTCCTCGACGTACGCCGCGTTCTGGCGTCCCTCACCCGACCTGGCCCACCGGGTCGTCACCATGCGGGTGCTGCACGAGGTGAACGGTCGACGCCACGTCGTCAGTCACTTCAACAAGGCGACCAAGGGCCGGCTCGTGCGCGGCCTGCTGCAGGACGGCCGGGACGCCCGGACGCCGACGGCGTTCGCCGGGCTGCTGTCGGACCTGGGCTGGCGTGTGGAGACCGGCCGGGCGACGAGGACGGGCACCCAGCTCGACGTGGTCGTCAGGGAGCTGTAGGGCTCACCAGCGCTGTGGGTCCAGCATCTGCCCGGCTCCCGGGGGCTGTGCGTTGTAGAGCCGCATCGACCCGCGGATCCCGTTGCTTCCCGGCTCGCCGAAGAAGGACACCACACTGACCGAGGCGGTCGAGAGCTCCATCCGGAACAGCGCCGACAGTGGGGCGTCGAGTGCCTCTGCGACCAGGATCTTGATCGGCGTCACGTGACTGACCACGACGACCGTCTTGCCGGCGTACGACTCGAGCACCCGCGAGAGCCCGTCGCGCACCCGCTTCTCGACCTCGCTGAACGACTCGCCACCGCCCGCCGAGACATCCAGGGAGCCCAGCCAGGCCTCGATCTCGTCTGGTCGCTGCCCGCGGACCTCTTCGAACGTCATCCCGTCCCAGGTGCCGAACTCCATCTCCGCGAAGCCCGGCTCGTCGACCAGTCCGGCCGCGAGGCGCTCGGCGAGGATCTCGGCGGACTCGCGCGTGCGGCGTACCGGCGAGGTGACGACCATGTCGACCGCCTCGCCGATCGGGGCCAGCCAGTCGGCGACCTCGCGGACCTGCGCGCGTCCCTCGTCGGTGAGCCCGGGGTTGCCGCCGCCGAGCCCGCCGGAGAAGCGCTTCTCGGCGGTCATCGACGTGGCGCCGTGCCGGACCAGGACCAGGGTGGTCACCGGACCGCCGGGGGGCGCCCAGCCGCGGTAGCCCGCGACGTCCTGCTGGATCGAGCGCTGCCCGCGAACGGTCTGGGCCACCTCGGCAGCGGAGTCCGGGGTGTCCGTGGAGTCCGGGGTGTCCACGGGATCGACCGCCGACGGGTCGCCGTGAACCGTCACGCCGGACCGCTCGCCGTCCAGCGCCTCGTTGACCAACCGGTCGGCGTGCTTGTTCTGAGCACGCGGGATCCAGGTGTACGTCGTGCCGCCCCGTCTCCGCGTGGCCAGCCGGTTGGCCTCCATCGCCAGAGGCCTCATGTCGGGGTGCTTGATCTTCCAGCGGCCGCTCATCTGCTCGACGACCAGCTTGGAGTCCATCCGGACCTCGATGTCGGCCTCCGGAGCGAACTCGGCGGCCATGGTGAGCCCGGCGATCAGGCCGCGGTACTCCGCGACGTTGTTGCTGGCCACGCCGATGGCCGTGCCGTCCTCGGCGAGGACCCGGCCGGTGTCGGCGTCCTTGACCAGCGCGCCGTACGCCGCTGGGCCGGGGTTGCCGCGGGAGCCGCCGTCGGCCTCCACGATGACATGGCGGATCCGGTCGGTCACAGACCGCTCTCGGAGGTGCGGACCAGGATCCGGCTGCACTCGTCGCAACGGATCACGTCGTCGTCCGCGGCCGCCCGGATCGTCGCCAGCTCGGCGTTGTCGAGGTCGAGCATGCAGCCTCCACAGCTACGGGCACGGAGCAGCGCCGCCCCGACGCCACCCTTGCTCTCGCGCAACCGCTCGTAGAGCGCGACCAGATCGGCCGGGAGCTCCGCCGCGACCGGACCCCGCCGGCCCTCGATCTCGCCCAGGCTCCGGTCGATCTCGGCGACGGACGCGTCGCGAGCAGCGGTGACCTCGGCGATCCGGGCATCGGTGTCGGCGAGCTCCCCGGTGAGCTTCTCGAGGGTGACCTGGGCCTGTTCGAGGCGCTCCATCACCTCGATCTCGTCGTCCTCAAGGGAGGAGATGCGGCGTTCGAGCGAGACCATCTCCTGTTGCATCCGCTGGATGTCCTTGGGGTTGTTGACCACTCCCTGGTCGATCCGCTGCTGGTCGCGGCCGCGACGCGCCTTCACCTGCTCGACGTCCGCGTCGACCTTCGCCTGCTCGGCGGTCAGGTCGTCGACCGCGATCCGGGCGTCGTGGGTCTGTCCGTCGATGCGACGGCGGGTCTCGGTGAGCTCGACGATCCGCGCGTGCTCGGGGAGGGAGCGACGCTGGTGGCGCAGCTGGTCGGCACGCGAGTCCAGGTCCTGCAGGTCCAGCAGCCTCACCTGGGCTGACGGGTCGGCCTTCACTCAGTGTCTCCTCGTGCGGTCGGGGGCGGGTCGATGTGGGTTCACCTGCGGGCCTGCCACACGTCGGTACAGATCGTGCTCACCCGGACCTCCACCGTATCGCCCAGCGCCTGACCGAGCCGTTCGGCCAGATCGGGCAGCCAGGTCCACTCGGCGGCCCAGTGGCTCACGTCGAGCAGCGACGGGCCGTCCTGCTCGAGGAACTCGGCCGCCGCGTGGTGGCGCAGGTCGCTGGTCACGTACACGTCGGCGCCGCTGGTCAGGGCCTCGCCCAGCAGGAAGTCGCCGGCACCGCTGCCCACGGCCACCCGGCGTACGACGCGGTCGGGGTCACCGCCGACCAGGACGCCACGAGCCGTGGGTGGAAGGGCCCTGGCCACCAGCTCGGCGTACTCCCCCAGGGTCGTCTCGTCGACGTCGCCGATGCGTCCCGCTCCCGTCGGGGCGGTGGCGGAATCGGCCAGCTCGACGATGTCGAACGCCACCTCCTCGTAGGAGTGGGCCGCCAGCATCGCCCGCACCACCGCGGCGCGGCGGGACCGCGGCAACACGGCCTCGATCCGCACCTCCTCGAGCCGCTCCAGATCCCCCACCCGGCCGATCGTCGGCCGGGCACCGTCGAGCGGGCGGAACCGGCCCTCGCCGGTGACCGTCCACGAGCAGCTGTCGTAGTCGCCGATCCTGCCGGCCCCGGCCGCCGCGATCGCCTCGCGGATCGGGTCCGCGTCGCTCGGCGGGGCGAAGACCACCAGCTTGTCGAGCGGGTCGCCGCCGGCCCGGACCGGGCGCACGTCATGCAGCCCGAGGGCCCGGGCCATCGCATCGGTGACGCCCGGGTTGCCGTGGTCGGCGTTGGTGTGAGCGGTGAGCAGGCCGCACCCGGCGCGGGTCAGGGTCGCCAGGGTCCGGCCCTTGGGGGTGGTCGCTGCGACGCCGTGGACCCCGCGCAGGAACAGCGGGTGGTGGGTCAGCAGCAGGTCGGCGTCCCAGTCGGCCGCCTCCCGGGCGGTCGGCTGGACCGGGTCGACCGCCAGCACGATCCGGCGTACGCCGGCCGTGGGGTCGCCGGCCGCCAGTCCCACGGCGTCCCAGTCGTCGGCCGTCCCGGGCGGGTACCAGCCGTGGACCAGGTCCACCACCTCACCCAGCGTCGGCACGTCCAGACCCTAGTACCCCGACCACCGACCTTTGCCCCTGCGCCAGGGCGAACGATGGCGGCCGCGGTACTAGTTGACCTGGCGCTCGCGTCCCTCCCAGTACGGCGCCCGCAGCTTGAACTTCTGCAGCTTCCCGGTCGCGGTCCGGGCCAGTACGTCGCGGAACTCCACCGAGGTGGGCGCCTTGTAGCGGGCGACCTTCCCTTTCACGTAGTCGATGAGCTCCTGCTCGGTCAGGTCCGACCCCTCGGTCTTCACCACGAGTGCCTTGATCGTCTCGCCCCACTTCTCGTCGGGTACGCCGATGACCGCGACCTCGGCGACGTCCGGGTGGCTGAACACGGCGTCCTCGACCTCGATCGAGGAGACGTTCTCGCCGCCGGTGATGATCACGTCCTTCCTCCGGTCCTGGATGACGAGGTAGCCGTCGCCGTCGATGAAGCCGCCGTCGCCGGTGTGGAACCACCCGTCGGCCAGCGACTTCGCCGACTCCTCGGGCTGCCGCCAGTAGCCCTCGAGGCACACGTTCGAACGGGCCAGCACCTCGCCCTCGCCGTCGATCCGGAGCGCCACGCCGACCGCCGGCGTACCGGCGCGCACCAGCTTGTGGGCGCGCTGCTCCGGCTCGAGGTCGTCCCACTCGGACCGCGCCCGGTTGACGGTGAGCAGAGGCGAGGTCTCCGTGAGCCCGTAGATCTGCATGAACTCCCAGCCCAGCTCGGACTCGACCCGTGCCACGGTCTTCGTCGGGGGCGGAGCACCGGCCACGATGATCCGGGTGCGGTCGCGGCCCGGGATCTCACCGTCCCAGTGCGGGGCCGCGTCGAGCACCGCGGCGACGACGGCGGGGGCCGCACACATCACGGTGACCCCGTGCTTCTCGACCCGGCGCAGGATCTCGGTCCCGTCGACCTTGCGGAGCGCGACCTGGGGTACGCCGCAGCCGGCCATGGCGAACGGCATGCCCCACCCGTTCGCGTGGAACATCGGCAAGGTGTGCAGGTAGACGTCGCGGTCGGTGACTCCGGCGTGGAGCGCGAAGGTGACGGCGTTGGTCCAGATGTTGCGGTGGGTGATCTGGACGCCCTTCGGCCGGGCCGTGGTGCCCGAGGTGTAGTTGATCGTCGCCGTCGCGTTCTCGTCCGGCTCCCACGCCCGAGGGTCGACGCCCTCGAGGAAGAGGTCGTCGTCGGCGCCGAGGGCGAAGACGTGCTCCGCCTCCAGTCCCTTCAACGTGTCCCAGAGCTCGGGGTCGACGTACACCACACGCGACCCGGAGTGCCGCACGATGTACTGCACCTCGTCGAAGGAGAGCCGGAAGTTCACCGGCACGAGCACCCGCCCGTAGCCGCAGACCCCCCAGAACGCCGTGAACAGACGCCCGCTGTTGTGCGAGACGAAGGCGACCCGATCTCCGACGTCGAGGCCGAGGCTGTCGTGCTTGGCCGCCATCGCGGCGGCCAGCTCGCGGACCCGCCCGTAGCCCAGGTCTCCGAGCGGAGGCGCCGGCTGGTCGGGCTCGTCAGCCAACCCGATCCGGTCGGCATAGACCGCGGTGGCGCGGTCGAGGAAGTCGTTGACGCTGAACGGGACGATCATGGCCGCACGCTACTCCCGGCCACGCTGGTCGAAGGTTGGCGTTCGCGGGCCAGGCCGCACCGGGACCGGGATGTGACGACGGCGAGGTCGAAGGATAGCCTCACCTAAGTCCGACTCGGTTTCGGCGATCGTCCCCGGAAGGAACCTCATGGGCATCGGCAAGACCCTCCTGCTCGGCTTCATCGCCGGCGTGACCATCCTGTGCGGGATGCCCCTGGGGCGGATGCGCCGTCCGGGCGAGGCGCTGAGGGTGACGCTGAACGCCCTCGCGGTGGGCGTCCTGGTCTTCCTGGTGTGGGACGTGCTGTCGGCGGCGTGGGAGCCCATCGACGAGGGGCTGGCGAAGCACCACGAGTCGGGCACCGGCCTCGGCTCGACCGTCGGCTACGGCCTGCTGTTCCTCGTCGGTCTCAGCGTCGGACTCTTGGGACTCCAGCAGTACGAGTCCTGGATGAGCCGGCGGGCGCGCCGGGTCAGGCAGTCCACGGGGCCCGGTGCCATGGCCGACCGCGAGCTGCACCCGCGTGGGATCTCCTCATGGTCGCCGGGCAAGCAGCTGGCGCTCCTGATCGCCGTCGGCATCGGGCTGCACAACTTCGCCGAGGGTCTCGCCATCGGCCAGGCCGCCGCCGGCAGCGAGATCGCGCTGGCGACCCTGCTGGTGATCGGCTTCGCGCTGCACAACGCCACCGAGGGCTTCGGCATCGTCGCGCCGTTGGCCGCCGAGGCCGAGCAGGACTCCACCGCACGCCCCAGCTGGGGTCTGCTGTTGGCCCTGGCTGCGATCGGTGGCGGGCCGACGTTCGTCGGCACCGCCGTAGGACACTCCTTCACCAGCGAGCCGATCTCGGTGGTCTTCCTGACCCTCGCGGCCGGGTCGATCCTGTACGTCGTCATCCAACTGCTCGCGGTCGCCGGGCGCAGCACCCGCCGTGACCTCATCTACGCCGGGGTCCTGATCGGCCTGCTCGCAGGCTTCCTCACCGACGCCATCGTCACCGCCGCCGGGGTCTGACCCGGAGAGCGCAGCACGGTTCGGCGCATGCCGAAGCCGGCAGCGGTTACGTTCGGTGAGATGGTCTCGGACACCGCCCGGCACATAGATACGACCGACACGGCGTACCGCAGGCCCCTCCTGACGGTCTTCCTCGGCTGGCTGTGGGTCATGGCCGGCGCCAACCTCGCCGCGCCCCTGTACGCCGTCTACGCGGGCGACTACCACTTCTCCGGCGTCGTGCTGACCACGGTGTTCGCGACGTACGCCCTGACCCTCGTCGCCACGCTGCTGGTCGGCGGTCGACTGGCCGACCGCTTCGGGAGGCGGCCGGTGATCCTGGCGGGGCTGGTGGTCGCCGCCGCCGCGCTCGTGGTGTTCACGGCCGCGTCGGGGACCTGGTGGCTGTACGCCGCGCGGGCACTGCAGGGCGTCGCGGTCGGGCTGATCAGCGGACCGGCGACGGCGGCCCTGGTGGAGATCGACCCGATGCGCGACCGGGCACGACCGGCGCTGCTCGCGGGTCTGGCTCAAGCCGTCGGCAGCGGCTTGGGTCCGCTCCTGAGCGGGCCGCTCGCGCAGTGGGCCCCTGCTCCGCTCCACACCGGCTACCTCGTCGGTCTCGTCGGGACCGCGCTGGCCGCCGGCTTCGTCTGGGCGCTGCCGGAACGTCACCACGGAGACGAGCCGTGGCGGATGCAGTGGCCGCGGGTGCCGCACGATATCCGCGTCGACTTCGCCCGGCTCGGGCTGACCGCCGCGCTCGTGTGGGCGTCCCTGGCGTTGTACCTGTCGGTGGTGCCGTCGTACGTCGCCGGGCT
>JAICSC010000008.1 GCA_025937085.1 Nocardioides sp. | reverse complement strand
GAGGTGGTAGCTGTAGCCGAGGTTGCCGTGGACGAGGTGGCTCAGCCAGATCCCGAACTGGACGACGAGCGGTCGGTCCAGACCGTTCTGGTGGTCGAACTGTCGGATCTGTGCCGGTGAGGCCCGGCTGCCGAGCACGGCACGGGCCTCACCTCCTGGCAGCAGCTGCAACAGGATGAACGTGATCAGGCAGACGATGAGAACCACGACCACGGCCTGCAGCAGCCGCTGCGCCAGAAACCTGGTCATCGACCGCGCCCGTCACTTGGTCCGGTACCAGTACTCCGGGACGATCGATCCCAACGGGTTGCTGTTCACACCTCCGACATGGTTGGAGACGGCGCTGATCGCGTACCCGTTCGCCTGGAAGATCACGGGCAGCTGCTGGCTGGCGTAGTCCTCGTAGGTGAACATCGGCTGCGTGCCGTTCTGCTGCTCGCTGGCCTTGATCAGCTTGTCCATCGTGGGGTCGCTGTAGCTGCCGGTGTTCGACCCGGCGCCGGTGGCGAACAGGTCCTCACCGGTGGGCAGGAAGTCCGGTGCGTAGATCCAGCCGCCGCCCCAGTTCGCGATCTGCCAGCTGCAGCTGCTCTGGGTGGGCTTGCAGATCACGGCCTCACCGAGGACCGAGTTGAACGGCTCGGCCTTCATGTTCAGCTGGATCCCGGCCTGGGCCGCGTCGGACTTGTACTGCTGCATCTCCTGCGACAGCGACTGCGTGCCACTGGCGTAGTGGTAGGTGAACGACATCTTCGCGCCCGCCTTGACTCCGGCGCCGCACTGGGCCGACCCGGTCCCGGGCTTGGTGCAGGTCATCACGCCGCTCTTCTCGGTCCAGCCGTGCTGGGTCAGCAGCGCCTTCGCCTTGCTGACGCTGAACGGGTACGGCGTGCCCTGCTTCGCCTTCGGGCTGAGCCACTGGTTGGTGGGCTCGACCGGCACCGGGCTGAAGTTCGGGTAGCCGTAGCCCTGCAGCGCCTTGGACACGTCGACCGGTTGGTCGAGGGTCTCCTGCAGCGCCTGTCGGACGTAGAGCTGCCGGAGGATCGGCCCGACCGTCGGGTTGTTGAAGTTCGGGACGAAGTAGTTGACCGACCACGTGTACGACGGCACCAGGTTGTACGACGACCCCGCGGGGTTGGTGCTCGGCACCGCCGCCGAGGCGGGCTTGGCCGGCAGGTCCTGGCTGGGGATGTACCCGACGTCGATGGTGTTGCCGGCCTTCAGGACGTTGAACTCCGAGGAGTCGGACGTGAACGGCAGGAACTTCACCGCGTCCAGCGTCGGCTTCGGCGAGCCCGAGTAGCTCGGGTTCGGGACCAGCGTGTAGTTGCCGTCGGAGCTGAACGAGCCGAGCTTCCAGGCGCCGTCGACCACGCCCCAGATGTGGCTGCCGGCGTACCCCTTCATGTTCTTGGCCTGGCCGACCAGGAACTTGTAGACCGCGGGGCACTTGCTGACATCGGTGGTGCAGCCGCCGCTGCCGGCCTTGGCGCCCAGGGACGTCACGTCCCACGCCATCGGCATCGGCGTGATCTGTGACAGCTCGTTGTAGGTGAACCAGTTGTCGGAGTACGTGCCGGTGAGGTCGAGCTTGACCGTGCTCGGGTCGACCACGGTCACCTTGCTGATGTTGTCGGGGAAGGCGCCGGGTACGTAGCCGGCCCAGTTCGCCTTCTCGGCCTTGACCATGTTCATCCAGAACTGGACGTCCTTGGCGTCGACGCTCTCGCCGTCGGACCACTTCCAGCCCTTCATCGAGATGGTGACGCTGCGGCCGTTCGAGGCGTACTTCGGCGCGTTCGCCGGAGACAAGGCGTAGTCGATCGTCGGCTGGTCGTCGTGCCCACCGAACCAGTACAGCGGCTTGTACATCGGCTGCTGCAGGTCTGAGATGTTGTAGACGCTGAAGTAGGCCAGGCTGGCCATCGGGAAGATCCAGTTGGGCGTCGTGGCCGGGGGCTCGGCTACGGACACGGTGCCGCCGGTCACATTGTTGCCGACCGGGACGGGACCGCCCGGGCCGATGCCGCCGGAGCCCCCTCCCTGTCCGGCCGCGCCACTGGACGCCCCGCTGCCGCAGGCCGCCAGGACGAGGGCCGCGGCTGCCAGTACCGCTCCTCCTGCGATCGACTTCCGGATCCGGGCTCGTGCCTCCATCTGCCATCTCCCTCCCTCGAGTCGTCGTCGGACTCCGTAGGG
Source organism: Nocardioides sp. (assembly GCA_025937085.1). Classification (GTDB taxonomy): domain Bacteria; phylum Actinomycetota; class Actinomycetes; order Propionibacteriales; family Nocardioidaceae; genus Nocardioides. The sequence goes on along the minus strand of JAICSC010000008.1, from coordinate 24,507 downwards.
AGGGGGCAGGCGGCTCGACCACGGTTGTCGTGAGCACCTTTTTCTCTTCCACGCTGGGTCGCCCATGGAGGGAGAGGCTTGGAGGATGCGAAGAACTTGCTGAAACCGAAGGCATACTCCGGCGGACGATCCTTCAGAAGAACTCGTCGAGCAGCCGGTAGAAGTCGAGTCGCCACGGGTCGGCGGGAAGCCCGTACGCCGCCAGCAGGGCGTCGGCCGCCTCCGGCCCGTACGCCGGGTTGAGCCCGGTGTCGGAGATCGATCGCGTGGCGAGCGCCAGGTCCAGGTGCCGGTCGGCGATCCCGAGCCGGTGGACGTCGATCATCCCCGTCACCTCGAGGGTGGAGGGATCGACCAGGAAGTTCGGCAGGCACGCGTCCCCGTGACAGATCACGAGGTCGGACACCTCGAGCTCCTCGGCGCGGGGGCGACGGTCGAGCAGGTCGACCAGAGCCGCATCGGCGGAACGACCTGCGCGCTCGTGGTCGAAGTCGTCCTCGTCCACCAGGCCCTGGTCGGCCCGGACCCGGGCCAGGGGAACGGTGACGGCGAGCCACCGCTCGAACGGGCAGGAGTCGCGGGGGACGGCGTGGAGTCGCTGCAGGAAACGCGCCAGTGTCGCCACCGCGGAGGGAGCCTCCGACGGGGACAGCTCGCTCATCGGTACGCCGGCAACGGTGCGCAGCGTCAAGGTCGCCGTCTCGCCGTCGTCGGTCCAGTCGAGCACGTCGGCGGCCGGGAGATCGGTCCCGGCCAGCCACTCCAGCCGCTCGCGTTCCTCGATCAGGTCGTCGCGCAGAGGACCGCTGCCCGACTTGGTGTACGCCCCGCCATCGGGCGACCGGCGTACGTCGGCGCCGGACCTGCCGGTCCGCACACGCTCCCAGCCCTCGCTACCCACGGCCGACCTCCCCATCAGGACACCAGGCTGATCCGGGCTGAGCCCCTGCAGAAAGAGTAGGACCGCCTCGGCCGGCGGCGGCATACTCGAGAGGCGTGGCCCAGAACATCTACGACGACCCCGAGTTCCAGGCCGGCTACCGACGGCTGGCGCGCTCCGAGCAGGGGCTGGCCGGCGCTCCGGAGTGGCCCACGGTGCGGCGCCTGCTCCCGGACCTCTCCGGGCGCGACGTCGTCGACCTCGGCTGCGGCTACGGCGCCTTCGCCCGCTGGGCGGCCGAGCAGCATGCCGCGGTCGTCGACGCGTTCGACGTCTCCGAGCAGATGCTGCGGCGCGCGGCCGAGCTGACCGAGCCGGGCAAGGTGATCAGGTATGCCCGGGCCGACCTCGACACGCTGCAGCTCCCGTCGGCGTCGTACGACGTGGCCTACAGCGCCCTGGTGCTGCACTACCTGACCGATCTGCCGCGGTTCGTCGGGATGGTGCACGCGGCCCTGCGACCCGGTGGCGGCTTCGTGTTCACCTGCGAGCATCCGGTCTATACGGCGCCCACGGTGGCGGCCTGGATCGAGCACGACGGCCGACGCGCCTGGCCGCTCGACCGGTACGGCGTCGAGGGCGAGCGCGTCCGGGACTGGTTGGCTCCCGGCGTCCGCAAGCAGCACCGCATCCTCGCGACCCTGCTCAACGCTCTGCTCGACGCCGGCTTCACCATCCGTCGGGTCGAGGAGTCGGTGCCCTCGGAGGAGCAGATCACCGCCGATCCGACCCTCGCCGAGGAGCGGGACCGACCGATGTTCCTGATGGTCGCGGCCGACCGGTGAACGCAGCCATGACGGGCAACCTTTCGCCAACCGGCCGCGGCCTAGCGTGATCGTGACCACAGACGTCTGTGGGTCCAAGGTGCGCGAACACATGTGAAGGGCAGGCCCCCGATGACCCAGATCAGCCTCACCGTCGACGGGACGCAGGTGACCGACGACGTCGAGCCGCGGATGCTGCTGGTGCAGTATCTCCGCGAGAAGCTCGGGAAGACCGGCACCGTGATCGGCTGCGACACCAGCAACTGCGGTGCCTGCACCGTCCACCTGGACGGCCGGAGCGTGAAGAGCTGCAACGTCCTCGCCGTCCAGGCGGACGGGCACGAGGTGACCACGATCGAGGGGCTGGCCACCGACGGCCAGCTGCACCCGGTGCAAGAGGCGTTCCGCGAGTGCCACGGCCTCCAGTGCGGCTTCTGCACGCCGGGCATGATCATGCAGTCGGTCGACCTGCTCAACGAGAACCCGCACCCGACCGAGCAGGAGGTCCGGCTCGGCCTCGAGGGCAATCTCTGCCGGTGCACCGGCTACCACAACATCGTCAAGAGCGTCCTGTACGCCGCGGAGCATGCCGGCCAGGACGAGAAGGCGGGTGCCCGGTGACCGCCACCGCGGAGCGCCCGGCCGCCGAGGTCGGCAAGGACCGCCGCCGCAAGGAGGACCAACGACTGGTCACCGGCCGCACGCGGTGGACCGACAACCTGACCCTTCCGGGCATGGTCCACCTGGCCATGGTCCGCAGCCCCTTCGCCCACGCGAAGATCTCCAGCATCGACGCCAGCGCCGCGAAGAGCGCGCCGAACGTGGTCGGCGTGTTCACCGGCGCCGACTTCGGCGACGAGCTGGGCGTGTGCATCAACGCCTGGCCGATCACCCCGGAGCAGGTCACGCCGAACCACTCGCCGATGCCCGCCGACCGGGTCGCCTTCGCCGGTGAGATCGTCGCCGTCGTCGTGGCCCGCACCGCTGCCGAGGCACGCGACGCGGCGGAGCTCGTCGACGTGGAGTATGACGAGCTCCCGGCCGCGCTCGATCTCAAGGAAGCTGCGAACGACACGGTGCTCTCGCACCCCGACTCCGGGACCAACAAGTCGGCGCTGTGGGTGTTCGACTCCGGCGAGGCCGGCACCGGCGGCGACGTCGAGCAGGCGATCACGAAGGCTCGCGCCGACGGGATCGTGATCGAGCGGGAGTACCGCCAGCAGCGGCTGATCCCGGCGTTCATGGAGCCGCGCTCGGTCGTCGTCGACCCGACCGGCGAGCAGCTGACCATGTGGTCGGCCACCCAGATCCCCCACATCCTCCGGTTCGCGCTGGCGGCCACGACCGGCGTACCGGAGTCGAAGATCCGCGTGATCGCCCCTGATGTCGGGGGCGGGTTCGGCGGCAAGCTCCAGGCGACGCCGGAGGAATGGATCGCGTGGGCGGTGGCGCGCCGGATCCAGAAGCCGGTCAAGTACACCGAGACCCGCAGCGAGAGCCTGCAGAGCGCCCACCACGGCCGTGACCAGTGGCAGAAGCTGACGCTGGCTGCCACCAAGGACGGCACCGTCACCGGCTTCAAGGTCGACCTGCTCGCCGACCTCGGCGCGTACGTCGCCATCGTCGGCGGTGGCGTGCCGGTGCTCGGCGCCTTCATGTTCAACGCGATCTACAAGTTCCCGTCGTACCGCTTCTCCTGCCAGACCGTGCTCACCAACAAGGCCTGGACCGACGCCTACCGCGGCGCCGGCCGGCCGGAGGCGACGTACGCCGTCGAGCGGATCATGGACGAGCTGGCTGCCGAGGTCGGGGCCGACCCGCTCGAGATCCGCGAGAAGAACTGGATCCCGCACGAGGAGTTCCCCTTCACCACGGTGGCCGGGCTCACCTACGACTCCGGCAACTACGAGGCCGCCACCGCGAAGGCGAAGGCGATGTTCGACTACGACGCCCTGCGGGCCGAGCAGAAGAAGCGGCGCGACGCGGGTGATCCGGTCCAGCTCGGCATCGGCATCTCGACGTTCACCGAGATGTGCGGTCTCGCGCCGAGTCGCGTGCTCGGCACGCTCGACTACGGCGCGGGCGGCTGGGAGCACGCGAGCGTCCGGATGCTGGCCACCGGCAAGGTCGAGGTCGTCACGGGCACCAGCGCCCACGGCCAGGGTCACGAGACGGCGTTCAGCCAGATCGTGGCCGACCGGCTCGGCGTGCCGTTCGAGGACGTCGAGATCCTGCACGGCGACACCCAGGTCTCCCACAAGGGCCTCGACACCTATGGATCGCGCTCGTTGACCGTCGGTGGCGAGGCGCTGGTCCGGGCGGCCGACAAGGTGATCGAGAAGGCCAAGCCGATCGCGGCCCACCTGCTCGAGGCCAACGTCGACGACGTCGAGTTCTCGGCCGGCACCTTCTCCGTGAAGGGCACCGACCAGGGCAAGACCATCCAGGAGATCGCGCTCTCGACGTTCGCCGCACACGACTACCCGGAGGGGATCGAGCCGAACATCGACGCGGAGTCGACGTACGACCCGGTGAACTTCTCCTTCCCGCACGGCACGCACCTGTGCGCGATGGAGGTGGACACCGAGACCGGGCAGACGACGATGCGCAAGTACGTCGCCTGCGACGACATCGGCACGATCATCAACCCGCTGATCGTGAGCGGACAGGTGCACGGCGGGCTCGTCCAGGGCATCGCGCAGGCGCTCTGGGAGGAGGCCGTGTACGACGACTCCGGCACGCTGGTGAGCGGCTCCTTCGTGGACTACCTGCTGCCGACCGCCGCCGACACGATCTCGTTCGACATCGACCACACGACCAGCCCGTCGACTACCAACTCGCTGGGCACCAAGGGCGTCGGCGAGGCGGGCACGATCGCGTCGACCCCGGCGGTCGTCAACGCGATCGTGGACGCGGTCCGGCACCGCGGCGTGACCGACATCCTGATGCCCTGCACGCCCGAGCGGGTCTGGAAGGCGATCAACTCCTCCGGGCCCGGGGGCTCCACGGAGGCGGCAGCGATGCCGCACTTCGACACCGAAGAACCCGGCACCTCGAGCACGGAAGGAGCGGGCGCATGATCCGCAACCCATTCGAATCCTCACTTCGTTCCGGTTTGAACGGGGACCCCGCATGATCCCCGCCAAGTTCGACTACGTGGCTCCGACGTCGATCGAGGACGCGCTCAGTGCGCTCGTGCAGCACGGCGACGACGCCAAGATCATGGCCGGCGGGCAGAGCCTGCTACCCGTGCTCCGGATGCGGCTCAACGCGCCCGAGATCGTCATCGACCTCGGCCGGATCGACAGCCTGCGTGGCGTCCGCGAGGACGGTGACGCGCTGGTCATCGGCGCGCTGACGACCCACGCGGAGATGGTGACCAACGACCTGGTGCACCAGCACGCGCTGCTGCTGTCGAAGGCGGCCGCCGAGGTCGCCGACAGCCAGGTCCGTCATCGCGGCACCTTCGGGGGCTCGTGCGCGCACGCCGACCCGGCGGGAGACATGGGGTCCGCCGCGCTCGCCCTGGACGCGGAGTTCGTCATCGCCGGGGCCGGCGGGACCCGTTCCGTCCCGGCGTCCGACTTCTTCGTCGACCTGTTCGAGACCGCGATCGGGGAGGACGAGATCCTGACCGAGATCCGCGTCCCGAAGAGGACCGGCTGGGGCGCCCACTACGAGAAGTTCGTCCGGGTCGCGCACCAGTGGCCGATCGTCGCGGTCGCCGCCACGGTCAACGCGTCGGAGGGGACCATCAGCGAGGCGAGGGTCGCGCTGACCAACATGGGGTCGAAACCGCTGCGAGCCACGGCGACCGAGAGGGCACTCGCGGGTGCCGCGGCCACCGAGGACGGCGTACGCGCGGCCGCCGACCAGGCCGCCGAGGGCACCAACCCGCCCAGCGACCTGAACGGCGACAGCGACTACCGCAAGCACCTGGCGACGGTGCTGACCCGCCGGGCGGTAGTGGCGGCAGCCGGCGCCTGACCGACAGGAGACCGCATGGAGCTGGAGCACACCTTCACCGTCCCGGTGGGGGTCGAGCAGGCCTGGGCGGAGTTCCAGGACATCGCCTCGGTCGCCTTGTGCTTCCCGGGCGCCACCGTCAGCGGCGTGGAGGGTGACACGTTCAGCGGCTCGGTGAAGGTCAAGCTCGGACCGATCGCGCTGGTCTACAACGGAAGCGGCACCTTCACCGAGAAGGACGAGACGGCGCATCGGTTCGTGGTCGACGCCAAGGGCAAGGACAAGCGCGGCAACGGCACCGCCGGCGCCACGGTGACCCTGACCATGACGGAGACCATGGCCGAGACGTCGGCTGACTCTGCTGACTCGACGGGCTCGACCGACGTCAAGGTCCACACCGACCTGGCCGTCACCGGCAAGCCCGCGCAGTTCGGACGAGGCGTCATGCAGGATGTCTCCGACAAGCTGCTCGGGCAGTTCGTCGCCTGCCTCGAGCAGCGGCTCGGCGAGGGCGCGGACGCCGCTTCGGCCCCTCAGGCCCAGGCCGCACCGACCGAGCCCGCACCGACCGACCCCGTCGGGTCGGCGCCGCCGCCCGCCCCGGTCGCGCCGGTGACCACGGCGGACGAGCCGACGACCGGCCAGGCCGCACCGGAGGTCACCGCTGCCGCGCCGGCCGCTCCGGCGACGCCGACCCCCGCCGCCACCCCGCGGGCGGGGACCTCGGGGCCCGCCCGTGGCTCGGACGACGCGCTCGACCTCGGCAGGACCGTGCTGCCGGTCCTGGTCAAGACGTACTGGAAGCCCGTGGTGGTGGCGGTCGTCGTCGTCATCGTGATCATCTGGCTGATCACCCGCTGACCGCCGTCCCGTCCCGGCGGCCGGTGGTCACCGCCGGGTCGAGGTAACCGAGAACCGGTCGATCTCGAACCGTGCCGGCCGAGAAGTGCAACCCGTGCCTGACCACGGAGCCCGCGGGGTTCGGATCACCGCTCACGAACCGCGGGTGGCGGCAGGCGCGCGCGGAGGTGTGAGAGCCGGCTCCGGCCGCCGCCGGCCCCGGCAGCGGCCAGGAGGGCGAGGTGCTTCACGGGAGGCCTCGTCTCTGAGGGCGGTCATCGGTCGAAGGGTCTTCCCCCTCCCAGGCTAAGGTGCCGACGTGCAGGTCGCGCTCGTCTCCTTCACCCTCGCCTCCGTGCTGATCGTGCTGCTGCCGGGGCCCGACAGCCTGGTCGTGGTGCGCGGCCTGGTGCGCGGCGGCCGGCGTGGCGGAGCGGCCACCGCGACCGGGGTCCTGTGCGGTCTGGTCGTCTGGGTCGCCGCGGCCACCCTCGGGCTGTCGGCACTGCTCCGGGCCAGCGAGGTCGGGTACGACGTCCTCAAGGTCGCCGGGGCGTGCTACCTGATCTGGATCGGCGTCGCGTCCCTGAGGTCGGTCCGCCACGCCGTCCCCGAGGCCGCCGGTGGACCCGCCGCCGAGTCCGCCGTCGGGGACGGGCCGATGGCACCCGGCCCCCTGCTGGGCGGTTCGGGCTTCGGGGCGGGGTTCCTGACCGACATCCTCAACCCGAAGGTGGGCGTCTTCTTCGTCAGCTTCCTGCCGGGCTTCGTCCCCGCCCACCACTCCGTCGGGTGGACGACCCTGGGCTTCGGCGTGCTGTTCGCGCTCCTGACCGCGCTCTACTTCGCCGGCCTGATCGTCGTGTCGGGCACGATCGCCACCTGGATGGGCGTGCCGCGGATCCGCCGCCGGCTGGACGCCCTCACCGGGATGGTGCTGGTCGGCTTCGGGCTCCGACTGGCGACCGAGAGCTGACCCGGCCGGCGTACCTCCGGGTCCAGGCTGAGCGGTCAGAACACCCCGCGCGGCCGGAACTGGACCGAGATCCTCGGCCCCGCCTGGGCGACCTTGGGTACGGCGTGCTCCCACGTGCGCTGGCACGACCCGCCCATCACCAGCAGGTCGCCGTGGCCCATCTCGAACGACCGGGACTCGCCCCCGCCACGCGGCCGCAGGGCCAGCCGACGCGGGTCGCCGAAGGAGACGATCGCAACCATCGTGTCGTGGGTGCGGCCACGACCGAAGCGGTCGCCGTGCCAGGCCACGCTGTCGCGACCGTCGCGGTAGTAGCAGCAGCCCGCGGTGAGGAACCGCTCGCCGAGCTCGGCGCGATAGTGCTCCGACAGAGCGTCCCGGGCCTCGCCCAGCAGCGGGTGGGGGAGCGCCTCGCCCTCGCCGTAGGTGTGCACGAGCCGGGGCACGTCGACCACGCGCTCGTACATCTGCCGGCGCTCCGCCCGCCACGGGACGTCGGCGACCAGCCGTTCGAGGACCTCGTCGGCACCGGAGACGAAGTCACGGCGTACGTCGACCCAGGCGCCGCGGGTCAGATGGTGCCGCTCGGTGCCCGCCAGCGAGCGCAGGCCCGGGGCGGGCGTCTCGAACAGAGTGCCCTGGAAGTCCACGACCCGACGATACCACCGGATCGAACATGCGTTCGACCTCGCTCCGACCGCGATTCGCCCTGATTGCATCCGCCCGACGTCCTAGAATCGCGGCCGTGGATGAGGTGGCCGTGCCTCTCGGACCGACGTTGAAGCATGTTCAGGTGCGCGAGTACGTGCGTGACCTGATCCAGGACCTCCCGGAGGGGGCCCCCGCCCCCTCGGAGCGCGGGCTGATGCAGCACTTCGGGGTGGCCCGGATGACCGTCCGCCAGGCGATCGACGCGCTGGTGTCCGAAGGGCTCCTGGAGCGGGCCCCGGCGCGCGGCACGTTCGTGTGCAAGAGCCCGCGGCCGGTGTCGCGACCCCTGTCGTTCGCCGAGGACGCCCGGGCGCGCGGCTGGAACGTCACCACCGAGACCCTGCAGACCGGGCTCGGCCAGGCCGGTCCCGGGGTCGCGAAGGCACTGGGGATCACCGTCGGCGACTCCGTCGTCCACTGGCGCCGTCGACGGCGGCACGACGACGTCCCGCTGTGCTACCAGGACGTCTACCTCAACGAGATCCTGCTTCCGGGGTTCCTCCAGACCGGCCTGCCGGACAGCCTCTACTCGCTCCTGGCCGCCCGCGGCCTCCGGCCGACCGCCGCGGAGGACCAGCTCTCGGCCGACCTGGCGCACGCCGTCGACGCCGACCTGCTGGACCTCGAGATCGGCGACCCGGTGCTGCGCCACTCGCGTCGCGGGCTGGTCGGCGACATCGTGATCGAGCTGTCGCGATCGGTGTACGCCGGCGCCCGCTACACGTGGTGGAGCCCGCTGACCGTCAGCCCGTGAACCCGGCCCCTCCGGCCTCCCCGAGGTGCCCGAGCGGCGCGACCGCGCGACCCGACTCCTCGCACACCCACTGCGGTGAGGGGCCGCCGATGTCCGGCTCGATGTAGAGCGAGTGCTCCGGGTGCTCCGGGTCGCACGACAGGCACATCGGCCAGCGACCGACGGACTCGAAGAGGGCGTCCTGCACGTCCTGGGCGACCAGGCCCGCGACGTACACCCGTCCCTCGGGCCACTGCTCGGCCCACCATCCGCGGTTGGCGCATGCGTCCTCGAGCGCGTCGACGGCCTCCGGGGTGGCCCGATGGCGAGCCTCGAGGTCTGCCAGCACCAGGGCACGCGCCGCCAGCAGGAGGGTGTCGTCCACGACCTCGATTGTGCCGCGCCTCGGTAAGGTGCGCCCATGGCGGGCGTCGTCCTGGAGGTCGTGGTCAGCGACCCGCGCGACGTACCCGGTGCGACCGACGGCGGTGCGGACCGGCTGCATCTGGCGGTGCCCGGGCCGACGTGCGGGCTGTCGCCCGAGCCCTCCCAGGTGAGCGCGGTATGTCGCGAGAGCGACCTGCCGGTCTTCGTGCTCCTGCGACTGAACGACTCGTGGTCGACGACCGGTGGGGAGTTCGCGCGGCTGGTCGGGCTGGGGGAGGACTATCTCGCGTGCGGTGCGGCCGGCGTGGCGTTCGGCTTCCTGGACGCCGACCTGGAGATCGACACCGAGACCTGCATGATGCTCCTCGACCGGCTGCCGCACGTGCCGTGGACGTTCCACCGGGCGGTCGACTCCTCGCTCGACCCCCGGCGGTCGTGGCGCCGACTCATCCGGCTGCCGCGGCTGGTCGCGGTGCGCACCGCGGGCTCGCCGAGGGGCATGTCGGCGGGTTTCGACGACCTGCTGGCGACGCTCACCCCGGAGATCGCTCCGCTGGCGATGCCGGGCGGCGGGCTGGCGGCGGAGCACGTGCCGTGGCTGTTGAAGGCAGGGGTCCGGCAGCTCCACCTCGGCGACCAGGTCCGGCCCGGGGGCTCGGCCAAGGCGTACGTGGACGCCGGTTACGTCCGCTCCTGGCGGTCCATGGTGGACGACCTGCTCGATGATGTGGACCGATGATCATCATCGACCCGCCCCTGGTGCCCTCCCGCGGCCGGCTGTGGTCCCACCTCGCCAGCGACACGTCGTACGACGAGCTGCACGCGTTCGCGCGCGGGCTGGGGATCCCGGCGCGCGGCTTCGACCGGGACCACTACGACGTCCCCGAGGAGTGGTACGACGAGGCGGTCGGGCTCGGTGCGGTCGAGGTCTCGTCGCGCGAGCTGATCGTGCGGCTGCGCGTGGCCGGGCTGCGGCGGCGGAAGCGATCGCAGCCAGCCGCCGACCCGACCGAGGAGGAGTGATGCGAGGACGAGACGACCGGGGGCCGGAGACGGACCGCTGGAAGCGCAGCAACTGGTGGGGCGTGGTTCTCGAGGCACCTGAGCCGCAGGCCCTGCTGCACTTCTGGTCCGAGCTGCTCGACGCTCCGATCCACCACGAGAGCGAGGAGGGCGGGGCCGTCGACTTCGGCGAGGGGGTCGCCTACCTCGCCGTCCAGCGCGCCGAGGTCTACGAGCCGCCCGTGTGGCCCGCGGAGCCCGGGCGGCAGCAGATGCAGAGCCATCTCGACATCGAGGTCAGCGACCTGTCAGCGGCCGTCGCGCACGCCGTCGAGCTCGGTGCCACCGTCGCGGAGTTCCAGCCCCAGGTCAACGTCCGGGTGCTCCTCGATCCGGCCGGGCATCCGTTCTGCCTCTACACCTGACCGCCGAAGTGGGACTTCTCCCGCGCCCAAATGGGACTTCTCCCGCGCCCACGTGGGACTTCTCCCTGACCGGAAACCGGAGAACTCCCACCTCGGCCGCGGAGAAGTCCCACTTCGGCGTTAGGTGAGCCGGGCCAGCTCCCGGTCGAGGTTGGCCCGGGCGGCCGCATCCCAGTGCTCGCGGGCGTACGCCGTGTGGAACAGCCGGTCCCGCCCGGCCAGGTCGCGCAGGACGGCAGCACGGCCGGAGGCGAAGTCGGCGTCGGAGATGTGGGCGTACTCGGTCCGGACACCGGCGACGTACGCGTCGTACCGCTCCGGTGGCGACGCCAGGATCGCCAGGTCGGCGTCGCACAAGGCCTGGCCGAGGTGGTCGTCCGGGGCGGGGTCATGGGTCTCGGTGAGCCGTACCAGCCGCGGGACCTCGGCGGCGTACGCCGTGGCCGCCAGCGCCTGCTCGGCCCAGACAGCGCTGCGCTCCTCGGCGTCGCGCTCGCCGTCGTACACCGCGTCGTGGAACCACGCCGCCAGCTCGGCGGCCGTCGCGTCGAACCGGAGGCCGGTGTCGGCGAGCTCGTCGAGCCGGGCGAGCACCTCGGAGAGGTGCACCGTGTCGTGGTAGCCACGAGTCGGTTCGGAGTACGCCGCGAGCAGGGCATCCCGCAGGTCTGCGAGCTCGGGCAGCGGCCAGCGTTCGGCGAGGTCGGTCATCGGGTCGGGGTCAGTGTCCCGGTCTCGGCCGCCGCCATGCGCCGATTGTGGATCCTGCAGCGGCGCCTGTCACCCCGCCGCCGAGACGGCTCGCGTGCGAGCGAGCCGTGCGGTGAGGGCACGGTCCGGGGCCGTGGCCCACCGGACCGTCCGGGTCCCCGCCCGGCCGAGCGCGTCGGCGACGCGGTCGTGGACGATCGGCATGGTCGGCAGGTCCAGCGGCTCCCGCGTCCAGTCCGGCATCAGTCCGACCGCGCCGGCGACCAGGACCCAGTACGCCGGGCGAGCGGCGACGGGTAGCTCCGGCTTGCGGATCAGGTACGACACGGCGTCCCGCGCATGGTCGATGGCCCGCAGCTCCGGCCGGAACCGCTCGAGCGCCGCGTGGAGCTCTGCCTGCGTCGTGGGCGGCTCCAGCACCCCGAGCTTGCGGGCGACGACGGCGGCCTGCGCGACGTACTCGTCGTACCCGGCCGGGTCGAGCGGCCGCGCGCCGTACCGTCGGTGCGCGAGCAGGAAGCTCTGGATCTCGGCGACGTGGACCCACTCGAGCAGGTGCGGGTCGTTCGCGTCGTACGGCGTGCCGTCGGGCATCGAGCCGTGGACCCGGTCGTGGATGGCCCGCACCACGTCGACCGCCTGCTGGGCGTCGTCGGCGGTGCCGAAGGTGGTGACCGCGAGGAACCTGCTGGTCCGCGCCAGCCTGCCCCACATGTCGCCGCGGTAGCCGGAGTGCTCCGCGACGGCGGTCATCGCCTGCGGCTGCATCGTCTGGAGCAGCACGGCCCTGATGCCGCCGACGTACATCGACGCATCACCGTGCACCCGCGTGATCGGGCTTCCGGACTCGAACCACCGGGGCCCCGGAGTGCCGTGGATGCGCTGCCGGTGCCGGGGACCGTCCGGCCCGGCAACCCGCTCGAACAGCGCCTGCCCCAGCCGCTCACGGATCCTCACGTGGTCGAGCGTAGGCCGTGCCCAGAAGTCGTTCGCGGGACGTCGCGCTGCGCGGGACCATGGTGGTGTGCAGGTGGATGCCGACTCCTATCGCGCCCTGGCCCGCAGCTCGCCGTGGCGCTGGCGGACCCTGCACTTCAGCCACCGTGAAGGACGGGGCCAGGTCGAGGCGTGGGTGCGCCGTCCGGGTGAGCTGGTGGTGCGACTGTCGTCGGGTGCTGAGCACTACAGCTCGGGGGCGCCGTACACGGTCTCCCGGGCGGCGATCGTGTCGACGCCCGAGGGGCGCGTCGAGGTCGATCCCTGGGAGAGCATCGACCCCGACCCGCAGCCGACGTTCCGCCCGGACGGGCTGGTCGACACGCGGCCACACGACTATCACCTCGAGCACGGAGACCCGATGTGGGGGAACTACACCTGGACGGCGATGCTCGACCCCGACGAGCTGAGCCACGACGTCGAGGTCGACGACGTGCGCTCGGCCGAGCTCGACGGCCGCGAGTTGTGGTGGGCGCGGCTGCGGCCGGTCGACGGCTACGAGCCACGCTGCGGATGCTGCGCCCTGCTGTGGTCGGAGGTGGCCGCGATCGGGGAGTACGGCGACGATCCGGACCGCCTCGCGCGTTTCCGAGCCGAGGGGTTCCCCGACGCCCACGACGTGGCGCTCGACGTACAGACCGGCGTGGTCGCCGCCCTCCAACCCGTCGGCGGCCATGGCGATCGCGACTTCACGCTGGAGATCCACGAGGTCGACGCCGATCTGGGCGCCGTCTTCGCGGGCCGCAGTCCTAGGTCCTGACCGCAGCGACGAGACGGTCGACGTCGGGCCGGAGGAGCGGCGCGGCCATGAACTCCTCGACACCGGCCAGGGACCGCGCCCGCGACTCTGGATCCTTGGCGCCGAGCCACATGGTCAGGTGGTGGTGGCCGATGTGGTGCAGCTGGGCGACGGCGCACCCGCGTCCCGCGACGCCTTGAGCACGCCCTTCCACTCCCGCGCCCCGATCGGCGCCTCGAACCACTCGTGCACGGGGCCGACCACCGGAGCGTGGCGGCGCGCCCCAACCCGAAGGCGTCAGCGACCCCTTGGGCGTCCATGGGCACAGCCTGCCCGAGGTGGGACCTCTCCGGGCCCGAGGTGGGACTTCTCCGCGCCCGAGGTGGGACTTCTCCGGGCCCGAGGTGGGACTTCTCCCGGGGCAGCGGCGGATAACTCCCACTTCGCCCGCGGATAGCTCCCACTTCGCCCGCGGAGAAGTCCCACTTCGGCGATCAGTCGTCGGCGTCGCGGATGGAGTAGGCGTACCCCTGCTCGGCCAAGAACCGCTGCCGGTTGGCCGCGAACTCCGCGTCGACCGTGTCGCGGGAGACGATGGTGTAGAAGTGCGCCGTCCTCCCCTCCGACTTGGGGCGCAGCAACCGACCGAGCCGTTGGGCCTCCTCCTGCCGCGATCCGAACGACCCCGACACCTGGATCGCCACCTCGGCCGTCGGCAGGTCGATGGAGAAGTTCGCCACCTTGGAGACCACCAGCAGCTCGACCTCACCGGCCCGGAACGCGTCGTACAGCCGCTGCCGCTCCTTGACCGGTGTCGCGCCAGTGATCGTCGCCGCGTCGAGCGCGGTGGCGATCTCGTCGAGCTGCTCGAGGTACTGCCCGATCACCAGTGTCGGCTGCCCGGAGTGCTGGTCGAGGAGCCGGCGTACGACGTCGATCTTGTGATGGGTGCACGACGCCAGCCGGTAGCGCTCCTCGGGCTCGGCGACGGCGTACGCCATCCGTTCCGACGACGGCAGGGTCACCCGTACCTCGATGCACTCGGCCGGCGCGATCCAGCCCTGCGACTCGATGTCCTTCCACGGGGCGTCGTACCGCTTCGGCCCGATCAAGGAGAACACGTCGCCCTCGCGGCCGTCCTCGCGCACCAGCGTGGCCGTCAGCCCCAGCCGTCGCCTGGCCTGCAGGTCGGCGGTCATCCGGAAGATCGGCGCCGGGAGCAGGTGCACCTCGTCGTAGACGATCAGGCCCCAGTCGCGGGCGTCGAGCAGCTCGAGGTGCGAGTAGACGCCCTTCCGGCGCGTGGTCATGACCTGGTACGTCGCGATGGTCACCGGCCGGATCTCCTTGACCGAGCCGGAGTACTCCCCGATCTCCTCCTCGGTCAGCGAGGTACGCCGGACCAGCTCGTCCTTCCACTGCCGGGCGGCCACCGTGTTGGTGACCAGGATCAGCGTCGTGGCCTTGGCGTGGGCCATCGCGGCCGCGCCGACCAGGGTCTTTCCGGCGCCGCAGGGGAGGACGACCACGCCGGAGCCGCCGTGCCAGAAGGACTCGGCCGCCTCCTTCTGGTAGGCGCGCAGGCCCCAGTCCGTCTCGTCGAGCTCGATCGCGTGCGCCTCGCCGTCGACGTACCCCGCGAAGTCCTCGGCCGGCCAGCCGATCTTGAGCAACGCCTGCTTGAGGTTGCCGCGCTCCGACGGGTGCACCACGACCGTGTCGTCGTCGATGCGCGCACCGGTCATCCCGGCGACCTTCTTCGCGCGCAGGACCTCCTCGAGCACCGGCCGGTCGTTCGACACCAGCACGAGCCCGTGGGTCGGGTGCTTCTCCAGACGCAGCCGCCCGTAGCGGGCCATCGTCTCCGCGACGTCGACCAGCAACGCGTGGGGTACGGCGTAGCGGCTGAACTCCAGCAGCGTGTCCACGACCTGCTCGGCATCGTGGCCGGCCGCGCGGGCGTTCCAGAGCCCGAGTGGGGTGAGCCGATAGGTGTGGATGTGCTCAGGCGACCGCTCGAGCTCGGCGAACGGCGCGATCGCCTTGCGGCAGTCGCCGGCGCGCTCGTGGTCGACCTCGAGCAGCAGCGTCTTGTCGCTCTGCACGATCAGGGGTCCCTCGTTCATGACCGCACAAGCCTACGGACGGGCCGTATCCACCGGCGACGTACGCCGCTAGCGTGCGCCGGGTGAGTCCCGATGACGGTGCCCTGACCGTTCTCTTCATGCCCGAGTCCGCCTACGGCCCGACCAACCAGTGCATCGGTCTGGGCAAGGTGCTGCTCGACCGGGGGCACACGGTCGTGTTCGCGGCCGAGCGGTCCTGGGCCGGGAGGCTCGCGCCGTACGGCTTCGTCGAGGACCTCGTCGACCTGGCTCCGCCGAACGTGAATGCCGACCCCGACGCGAGCTCTGACATCGGCGAGGCGGCCGGCCAGTTCTGGATCGACTTCATCAACGAGACGGCGCCGGAGTTCGCCAAGCCGACCCGCGACCAGCTCGCGACGTTCGTGCAGCCGACGTACCAGGCCCTGATCGACGGCGCGAAGTACTGCGAGCCCCAGCTCCGCGTGATCATCGCCCGCCATCGGCCCGACGTCGTCGTGGAGGACAACGTCGTGTCGTTCCCGGCCCTGATGACCGGCGACGCGGCGTTCGTGCGCATCGTGTCGTGCAACCCGCTCGAGATCCGCGGTGACGGCATCCCGCCGGTCTTCTCGGGCTACCCGGCCGCCGATGCGTCGGCGTGGGCGGACTTCCTCGAGCAGTTCGACCGCACCCACGAGCAGACGTGGAAGGAGTTCAGCGCGTGGTGCCAGGAGCAGGGGGCGCCGGGGTTGCCGCCCAGGGAGTTCATGCACACGTCGCCGCAGGCGAATCTCTACCTCTACCCGCGCGAGCTGGACTACACCGACGCCCGGCCGTTGGACGGCACCTGGCACCGGATCGACTCCAGCGTCCGCGAGACCGATGAGCCGTACGTCGTACCGCCCTCGATCGCCGAGGAGCCCGGGATCTCCGCTGACGACGGCGGGCTGATCTACCTGTCGCTCGGATCACTCGGCAGCGCCGACGTCGGCCTGATGCAACGGCTGATCGACGTCCTCGGCGCGAGCCGGCACCGGGTGATCGTGAGCATGGGGCCGCGGGCCGACGAGCTGCGGCTGGCGTCCAACATGACGGGGGCGCCGACCCTGCCGCAGACCACGGTGATGCCGCAGGTCGACCTGGTGATCACGCACGGCGGGAACAACACGACCACCGAGGCGATGCACTTCGGGAAGCCGATGGTGCTGCTGCCGCTGTTCTGGGACCAGTACGACAACGCCCAGCGCGTGCACGAGCTCGGCTACGGCGTCCGGCTCGCGACGTACTCCTTCACCGACCGCGAGCTCCTCGACGCTGTCGACCGGCTGCTCGCCGATACCGGCCTGCGTGATCGGATGGCGGCGATCGGCGCCGACATCCGCGCCCGCGACGGACTCCGGAAGGGCGCCGAGATCATCGAGCGGGTCGGGCTGGCGCGGCGGGGGACGCCAGAGATCCCCGCCTGAGCGGGGATTTCTCGGCCCCGAGAATCCGCCTCAGCCGGCGGCGGCCCTCTGCCGGGCGCGGTACGCCGCGACGTTGGCCCGCGAGGAGCAGCGCTCGGAGCAGTAGCGGCGCGACTGGTTGGGGGAGGTGTCGACGTAAACGTTCGTGCACGGCGCGGCCGCGCAGACCCCGAGCCGGGTCGGGCCGAGGTCGCAGACGAGGTTGGCCAGGCCGAGCAGGGACTCACCGATCAGCAGGTCGGCGACGCTGGCGGCCTTGTTGGCGACGTGGATGTGCAGGTGTGCCGGGTCGTGGTCGGCTATCCGCGGCGTGATCGGGTGGCGCTCCATCAGCCCGTTCAGGACGTC
Source organism: Nocardioides sp. (assembly GCA_025937085.1). Taxonomy (GTDB): domain Bacteria; phylum Actinomycetota; class Actinomycetes; order Propionibacteriales; family Nocardioidaceae; genus Nocardioides. Next base: position 7,416 of record JAICSC010000008.1, on the reverse strand, counting down.
GACCACACCCTGCGCGTCATCGGACGCGGACGCCTCGAACGCCGGCCGGAGGTCCTTGCAGAAGCGGCGCAGCACGACCGCGTCCCGGTCGTTCACCTGGGACTGCAGCCAGGCCCGGGGGGCGAGGTACGAGACCACGGCGTCGCGGTCGGTCAGCTCTGCGTTGAGCAGGGCTGCCGACGACTCGGCGTACCGGACGAAGTCCACGCTTATGAGTCTACGGAGCCACGTCCACCGGATTGACGCTCCTGATCCGGTGGACCGCGAACTGACGGACGTCGTCCGCGCGGTGGTCCCGGGCGGTGAGCCAGCCACCGTCGACCCGCACCGGGTCGACGATCCGCTCTGTCGACACCCCCTGGTTGTCGACGTAGCCGATCAGCACCGTCCGGCCGGTCTCCACCGCCTCGCGCAGTGCGGCGAGCGATCCGATCGGGGTCAGCTGCGGGGAGGCCGGCGACCGGTTCTGCGCCACCCGGTCGCCCGCTCGGACAGCCGTGACGACCTGGGCGAGGCGGCCTTCGAGCCGAGCCTCCTCGGTGCGCCGCGTCGAGCGTGGGCGCGCGCGCACGCGGTCCGGTCGTGACACGTGGACGGTGCCGTCGACGCTCTCCACGAGTGGCGAGACGCCCAGCTCGCGAAGCCGGGGCAGCAGCACGTCCAGAGGCGTCGTGCTGACCAGCACCGTCGGCGCGATCCGGCGCAGCCCGAGGGAGGCGGCCCGCGGATGATGCAGCACCTCGGCCAGGGCGGTCTCGTCGTCTGCCCGCAGGAACGCCTCGGCGTGCCCGACCCGGACCGTGCCGAACGTCCGCGCCGCGTCGTCCACCAGGTAGCTCAACGGCTGCGGAACCGGGGTCCGTGACACGGACCCGAGGAACGCGTGGACCTCGTGCGCCGCCCACCCGGCGTCGAAGGCACGCCGCACCGACGTGGCGGTGAAGCGGTACACCGTGGCCTGGCCACGCGACTCCACGTCCGCGAGCAGGTGGAGGTCGCGGGCGCGTTCCCGGGACAGCGGGCCCGGGGCGACCGCGGTCAGGTCGGCCTGGATCAGGACCTCGTCGACCTCCTCTGGCAAGAGCGGCGTGAGCCGGTCCGCGGGGTCGTCACCGGCCAGCAGCGCGGCGGCGTACGACGCCAGGCCGCCGAGAGCGACCAGTCCGGCGTGGGCGGCCTCGGCGAGGGCTGCGACCACCTGGTCCGCACGTGACGGTGGCCGGCGTGGCCGCTTCCAGGTCAGGCGGGCGACGACGGATGCGGGGCCGGTGCCGGTCGCAAGCACCTGGCCCGGAGGGAGCTCCGCCAGGGCCGACAGCACCATCCGGCGGGTCTCAGGCGCGATCCGGCTGGTCAGACCGGGGTCGTGCGCATCGAGCGCGTTCCGCGCCTTGCCGGCGTCGTCTCGGGTGCCCACCAGGAACGGCAGCCGCTCCGTCGACAGCCAGGCGGTGGCGAGCCGGCGCCAGCGCGCCGCCGCCGGGTCGTTGCACCAGGCGTCGAAGGCGTCGGTCGCGGTCCAGGCCGGGTTGCCGTCGGCGTCGGGCCACGGCGCGAGCAGTCCAGCCGCGGCCGCCAGCTCCACCAGGAAGGCCGTCGCGGGCGGGTCGAGCTGCACGAAGTCGGCCGCGGCCTTCAGGTCCCGCGTACCCACCGCACCGGTGCGGAGCGCGACCGGCGGGGAGGTCCCCCAGTGGTCGACGAGCAGCTCCACGCGGCGTACGACATCGAAGGCGGCACCGGCCGCGGCTCGGTCGACCAGATCGGCATCCCGCTCGGACGTCGCCAGCCCAGGAGGTACGTCGATCCGCTCGCGGGTGGTGTGACCGCCGCGCAGCGCGATCTGCACCTCGCCCGGGATCCGCACCAGGCCCGGCCGCCCGGGGACGAGCAGTCCGCGCGCGAGCAGCTCCTCGGCCGGCGTCGCCGCGTCCGCAGGACGGATCTGGTGGCGGGCCGAGCCGGCGTCGGCCTCACCCGAGCCGGCCTCGACGTGCTCGATCATCCCGCGGGCAGCGGGGGAGACCTCAGCGAGCAGCCGGGCGGCCTCCTCCGGCGTACGCCCGCTGACCGGGTGCAGCCCCGACAGCGAGCCGAGGGCGTCCGGGACCCCGGTCAGTGCGCGCAGGCCGGTGGGACCCTCCCAGGCCAGGGCGAGGTCGAGGAGACGGCGTACGGCGCTCTCGACAGCGGCCCGTTCCGCGTCGAGGATGTGGGCGAGTTCGGTTGCGGAGGTGTGGCCCCCTGCCGAGAGGGCGACGAGGGCATCAAGGACGGAGAGCTCGAGGCGCGTGAGCAGGTCGAGGGCACGGTTCAACGACGACCGGGTGGCGGCTCGCGACGCGAGCTGCGCGCAGTCGGCCGGGGCAGGCGTGGCGAGATCGGGTCGTTCCCTGAGCAACCCGACCAGCCGCTCGTCGGGCCAGCTGCGCAGCTGGTCGGCGAGCGAGCGGTTCCCCCTGGTGGCGGGGCCCGTGACCGGGCCGGGGGCGGACGAGGTGGCCATCGTTCCCACGCTAGCGGGCGGCTCCACCTCCGACCCGGGTCGCGAGGTCCGATGAGCGACCCGCGCGAAGCCGCTCCCGCGGGAGTCGAGCACGTCGCACTGCGGTTCGGCGTCGCGACCGACGTCGGGCTGGTGCGCGAGGTCAACGAGGACTCCTACGTCACCGACCCTCCGCTCTTCGTCGTCGCCGACGGGATGGGTGGCCACGACGGCGGTGACATCGCAAGCCGCTTCGTGGCCGAGGAGTTCGCCCGGCTCGCGGATGTCGGGTACGACCCGCGCCGCGGCCGCGATGCCGTGCTGGAGACGCTGCGGGCCTGCCAGCGGCGCCTCCTCGAGTACGGCGCGACCCACCGCGGCAGCGACGGCGGACCGTGGCACGGCGGCACGACGACGGTCGTCGCGATGCTGGTCGAGGGCGACGACGGGCCACGGTGGCTGATGACGAACCTCGGCGACTCGCGCATCTACCGGTTCAGCCGGGGACAGCTGCTCCGGGTGAGCACCGACCACAGCGTCGTGCAGGACATGGTGGACGCCGGGCGGATCACGGAGGAGCAGGCGATGTCGCACCCCGAGCGACACATCGTCACCCGTGCCCTCGGCGGCCCCGACCCGCTCGACCCCGACTTCTTCGAGGTACCGCTGGCCGACGCCGAGCGGGTGCTGCTCTGCTCGGACGGCGTGACGGATCTGATCCGCGACGGCGAGCTGGCGCCGATCCTGCGCGAGCACGACGACCCGCGCGAGGCGGCCGAGAAGGTCGTCGCCGCCGCGCTGGACGCGGGGGGTGTCGACAACGCCACGGCGGTGGTCGTCGATGTGGTGGGATGGGACCAGGATGGCAGCTACGACTCGCGGCGCCGGCCCGAGAGTCTGCACGAGAAGCTGGGGGCCCTGCCGTGAGCGTGAGCCGTAAAGTCGTGTCCGGGGAGTGGTACGGCGTGCTCGGCGACGACGTCATCGTTCTGCTGCCCCCGGAGGCCAAGCCACGCGTCGCCAGGGTCTGGGAGACCGTCGACGACGACGCGAGCTTCGACGAGGTGCTGGACGCGCTCATCAGCGGCGGGCTCCGCGGCATCCCGGGGTTCGTGGTGGTCGCCGGTCAGGGTCCCGACGTGAAGGTCGTGATCCGGGGTGCCGCGGAGGCCGAGCTCACCACCGCGGAGGGCCCGGTCCGGATGTCCGGCTCCGCCGACACCACCTGGGTCGAGCACAACGTCAGCGGTGTCACCGGCTTCCGCGTGCGGGTTGCCGAGGGCACCCCCGCGACGTACACCGTGGGATCGGGGCTGCTGCGAATTGCGAGCATCGAGCAGCCCGCGGACCGCGAGACCGCTGACGCGTCGGGTCCGGCCGAAGCCGTCGCCGTACCCATCGAGCCATCGGCACCGCCCGAACCCGCTCGGGGAGCCCGGATCCTGCCCCCGGACCCCCAGCTGCAACAACCGCCCGAGCCCGTGGAGCCGCCGGCGCCGCCTGAGCAACCTGAGCCGTCTGAGCCGGGCCCGATCCTGCCCCCGGACCCTCAGCTGGAGCCGTCGCCCGAGCCGCCCGACGAACCGCCGGCCGAGCCGGTCGTCGAGACACCGCCCGCGGCGCCGATCCCGGGTGCACCCGTGCCCGTGCCGGGCCCGCACGGCGGCGCCGACTTCGACCCCCTCACCAGCCCGGACCTCGCCGTCAGCGGGCAGCACGCCGACCGGGCGCCCCAGCCCGTCGCACGGCTGATCTTCTCCACCGGCGAGGAGGTCGACGTCGACCGTGCGATCGTCATCGGACGCGCTCCCGACCACGGTCGTGTCGGCGAGGACGAGCAGACCCGCCTGGTGACGGTGCCGAGCCCCCATCAGGAGATCTCCTCGACCCATCTCGAGATCCGCCCGGGCACCGGCGCCGACCACGGCTCGGCGGTGGCGACCGACCTGGGATCGACGAACGGCACCCTCGTCGTCCAACCGGGCCTGCCCGCGGAGGACCTGCGGCCCGGCATCGCCGTGCCGCTGGTCCCGGGCGCCACCGTCGACCTCGGAGAAGGGGTCACCATCCAGGTCACGGGACCCTGACCGGCTGGGGCCCGATGGGTCGCCCGCTCCAGGTGTAGCCCCGGCCACACCACAGGCGGACGACTCGTGGGCACCGGTCCGGATCAGATCAGAGGAGCCGCGCGATCGCCTCGTACGTCGCCCGGTCGGCAGCCGCGACGATCCCCTGCGGCGCCGCGCCGTCGACGTCGTGGTCGTCGGTGGGGCGGTACGGCCCGCCGTCGAGAGTCCCGAGGAACCCGCCGGCCTCGGTCAGGATGAGCCCGCCCGGCACGTGGTCCCACGGATTGGCGCGCCCGTAGACGACGTAGTCGGCGTCCCCCTCGGCCAGGTGGGGATAGTCGATCCCGCACGACACCCAGGTCAGCTCCAACGGCCGCAGGTCGCCGGCCAGAGGTCGCCCGAGCAGTTTTCGTCGCGATGTCACCCCGCGCCACTCCGTTCGCGGCGGTGTCGTCGGCCGGAGCACTCGTTCGCCGTTGCGCCAGGCACCACCGCCCAGCTCCGCGACGTACGCCGTCTCGTGCTGCGGCTGCCAGATCCAGCCGCGCACCGCCTCGCCGCCCTTGACCTCACCCACCATCACGGCGTGGTCGCGGGAGCCGCGCACGAAGTTCTTGGTGCCGTCCACGGGATCGACGGTGAACGCATGGTCGGCCGCCCAGAACTCCTGCATCAGCGCCCGCCGCCCGGCGTACGTCTCCTCGCCCAGGATCACCACGTCGGGGTACGCCGCGCGCAGCGCCGCCGTGATCAGCTGCTCGGCCTCGCGGTCGGCCGCCGTGACCAGGTCACCGGGGCCCTTCTCGTCGATCTCGCCCGCCGACAGCGACCGGAACCGCGGGTTGACGACCTCCTCGGCGACGTCCTGCATCAGCCGCAGCACGGCCTCGGTGTCCATCCCATCAGCGTAGGCCGGTAGTAGGTTCCGAGCATGGAGTCCTACGCCAAGGGCGAGACGCAGCCGGCCCTGCTCGAGGAGACCATCGGAGCCAACCTGGATCGCACGGTGGCGCGGTTCCCCGACCGCGAGGCGTTGGTGGAGTGCGCGACCGGGAGACGGTGGACCTGGCGCGAGCTCGACCACGACGTCGAGCTCGTCGCCCGCGGGCTGATCGCCAGCGGGATCGAGAAGGGCGACCGGGTCGGCATCTGGGGTCCGAACAGTGCGCGCTGGACGATCACCCAGTACGCGACGGCCAAGATCGGGGCGATCCTGGTCAACGTCAACCCGGCGTACCGCACGCACGAGTTCTCCTACGCCGTCAACCAGTCGGGCATGCGCCTGCTGATCTCGGCGTCGAGCTTCAAGACCAGCGACTACCGCGCCATGGTCGAGGAGACGGCCGGACAGAACCGGGCGCTCGAGCGGGTGCTGTTCCTCGACACCTCCGACTGGGACGACCTGGTGGCCGCCGGCGAGGGGCACGACGCCGACATCCTCAACCAGCGGATGCGCACCCTCGATCCGCACGACCCGATCAACATCCAGTACACGTCGGGCACCACCGGCTACCCGAAGGGCGCCACGCTCAGCCACCACAACATCCTCAACAACGGCTTCATCGTGACCGAGCTGATGGGCTTCACCGAGGAGGACCGGCTGTGCATCCCGGTGCCCTTCTACCACTGCTTCGGGATGGTGATGGCCAACCTCGGCTCGACCAGCCATGGCTCCACGATGGTGATCCCCGCGCCCGGCTTCGATCCTGGGCTCACCCTCGACGCGATCAGTCAGGAGCGATGCACCGCGGTGTACGGCGTACCGACGATGTTCATCGCCATGCAGCATCACCCGACGTTCGCCGACCACGACCTGGCCAGCCTCCGCACCGGCTGCATGGCCGGCTCGATCTGCCCGGTCGAGGTGATGAAGCACTGCATCAACGACATGCACATGGCCGAGGTCTGCATCGCCTACGGAATGACCGAGACCTCGCCGGTGTCGACCCAGACCCGCACCGACGACGACCTGGACCGCCGTACGGCCACCATCGGCAGGGTCCACCCGCACGTCGAGATCAAGATCGTCGACCCTGCCACCGGCGAGACCGTCGAGCGAGGACAGCCGGGGGAGTTCTGCACCCGGGGCTACTCGGTGATGCTCGGCTACTGGCCACTGGACGACGAGGAGGGGGCGGAGAAGACGCGCGAGGCCATCGACGACGACGGCTGGATGCACACCGGCGACCTCGCCGAGATGCGCGAGGACGGCTACTGCAACATCGTCGGCCGGATCAAGGACCTGGTCATCCGCGGCGGTGAGAACGTCTATCCCCGCGAGGTCGAGGAGTTCCTCTACAGCCACCCGGACATCGAGGACGTGCAGGTCATCGGCGTCCCCGACGAGAAGTACGGCGAGGAGCTCTGCGCCTGGATCAAGCTCACCGAGGGCGCCGAGCCGCTCGACGCCGACCAGGTGCGTGCGTTCTGCACCGGCAAGCTCGCCCATTACAAGATCCCGCGCTACGTGATGCTCGTCGACGAGTTCCCGATGACCGTGACCGGCAAGATCCGCAAGGTGCAGATGCGCGAGGAGTCCGCCGAGAAGCTCGGGCTGACGGGCGCAGGCCACGGCGCCGGCGGCAGCTGATCCAGGCTGGGGAAGAGCTCGGGCATGCCGTTGGCCCGGCCGAGGTCTCGGCCGGGTGTGGGGCGGGGTGGTCAGGTGTCGGGTGGGCGTGCCGGCTCGACGGCGCTGTCGGTCCTGATGCGGGGCCGGTCCTGACTGATGTCGAGGGTGCCGACGGGGTCGCGGAGGAACTGGTAGCCGTGGGGGCTGGTCCACAGGTAGGTGCCGGGGTCGAGGACCAGGTAGGACCAGGGTGAGTGGGTCTTCAGGCGGTGGTGTCGCCGGCACAGGGG
>JAICSC010000276.1 GCA_025937085.1 Nocardioides sp. | reverse complement strand
GTCTTCTTCGCCGTGGTCTTCTTGGCGGTCGCCCTCTTGGCCGTGGTCTTCTTGGCCGCTGCCTTCTTGGCCGGAGCCGCCTTCTTCGCCGTCGACTTCGTGGCGGTCTTCTTCGCGGTGCTCTTCTTCGTCGCCGCGGCCAGCGTCAGCTTGGGCAGCTTCTTCGCACCCGAGACGACGTTCTTCAGGTCGGCACCCGCGGTGAACTTCGGCACCGACGTCTTCTTCGCCTTGATCCTGGCGCCGGTCTGGGGGTTGCGGACCCAGCGGGCTTCACGCACGCGCTTCTCGAACGAGCCGAAGCCCGTGATCGCGACCTTCTCGCCCTTCGCCACTTCGCGCGTGATCGTGTCCAGGACGGATTCCAGCGCGTGCTGCGCCTGCTTGCGGTTCCCCTCGTAACGCGCGGCGAGCGCGTCGATCAGCTGAGACTTGTTCACGGCTTCCCTTCCAATGAACGATCATGGCCGGCCCTTTTGCCCGGCTTCCCGACGAACGCTAGGTATTCACGGCGTTCGCCACAATCACCACGCCGGGTCTGTCGGAGGTTTTTTCCCTCGAATCCGGCTCAACCGAGCCTGTTCGTGGCCCGCTCGGACCACACTTCCAGGCCGAAAGAACGAGTTCTCTGCGGAGGCCTCCGAACTCGACCGTCGAGATTTCCCTTGCAGTACTGGGGTTTCGGCTGTCGGTGCACACCTCGCGGCGAGAGTGCGGCGGCAGAGAGAGCTCCAGCCCTGGACGTTTTCAGCGTGCTCCCGCGCGTCGCGACACAAGGACAACCGATCGCCGTACAACGAAGCTTCGAAGCTCCGGTCGGCGCGATCACCCACGAGCTCGTCCGTCGTAGGCCGCCCGGAAGCAGTCCTAGGACACGCCCCTGGGCGTGGAGGTCAAAGCGTCGCCGGCTTCCAGGTCGGGCGTCTCGACTCGAACGCCGCGATGTCGGAGGCGTGGGCCAGCGTCAAGGAGATGTCATCGAGACCCTCGAGCAACCGCCACCGCGTGTAGTCGTCGATGTCGAACGAGTCCTCGACGGCGCCCGGTCCCTCGCCGGCCCGGACGGTGCGCTCGGTGAGGTCGACTCTGATCTTGGTACCCGGCTCCGACTCGAGCAGGTCCCAGAGACGGAGCACGACCTTGTCGTCGACCTGCGCCGCGAGCAGCCCGGCCTTTCCGGCGTTGCCGCGGAAGATGTCACCGAACCGCGGGGAGAGGACGACCTTGAACCCGTAGTTCTGCAGCGCCCAGACGGCGTGCTCCCGCGACGAGCCGGTGCCGAAGTCGGGGCCGGCGACCAGGACGGTGCCGGCGTCGTACGGCTTCTGGTTGAGCACGAACGATGGGTCGTTGCGCCAGGCGGCGAACAGCCCGTCCTCGAAGCCCGTCCTCGTCACGCGCTTGAGGTAGACCGCCGGGATGATCTGGTCGGTGTCGACGTTGCTGCGACGCAGCGGGACCCCGATACCGGTGTGGGTGGAGAACGCGTCCATCAGGTGGCCTCCAGGTCAGCGGGTGAGCTCAACGTGCCGCGGATCGCGGTGGCGGCGGCGACGGGCACGGACACCAGGTGGGTCCGGCCGCCCTTGCCCTGGCGGCCCTCGAAGTTGCGGTTGGACGTCGAGGCACTGCGCTCCTGGGGGGCGAGCTGGTCGGGGTTCATCCCCAGGCACATCGAGCAGCCGGCGCCGCGCCACTCGGCTCCGGCCTCCTTGAACACGACGTCGAGGCCTTCGTCCTCGGCCTGCAGCCGCACCCGCGCGGAGCCGGGCACCACGAGCAACCGCGTGCCCTCGGCGACCTTGCGGCCACGGACGACCGCCGCTGCCGCACGGAGATCCTCGATCCGGCCGTTGGTGCACGAGCCGACGAAGACGGTGTCGACGGCGATCTCGCGCATCGGGGTCCCGGCCCGGAGGCCCATGTACTCGAGCGCCTTGCGGGCACTGACGCGGTCGCGCTCCTCGGCGAAGGTCTCGGGGTCGGGCACCGCGCCGCTCAGGGGTACGCCGTGACCGGGGTTGGTGCCCCAGGTGACGAACGGCGTCATCGTGCTCGCGTCGAGCTCGATCTCGGCGTCGAACTCGGCGTCCACGTCGGTGACCAGGGTCTGCCAGTGCGCCAGAGCGGCATCCCAGTCGGCACCCTTCGGTGCCTCCGGACGGTCCTGGAGGTAGGCGAACGTCGTCTCGTCCGGGGCGACCATCCCGGCCTTCGCCCCCCACTCGATGCTCATGTTGCACACGGTCATCCGGGCCTCCATGGAGAGCGCCTCGATGGCCGGGCCGCGGTACTCCACGACGTACCCCTGGCCGCCGCCGGTGCCGGTGTGGGCGATCAGGGTGAGGACGAGGTCCTTGGCGGTGACGCCTGTCGGGAGCTCACCGGTGACGGTGACCGCCATCGTCCTCGGTCGGGCCTGCGGCAGCGTCTGGGTGGCGAGGACGTGCTCGACCTCGGAGGTACCGATGCCGAAGGCGAGCGCGCCGAACGCGCCGTGGGTCGAGGTGTGGGAGTCGCCGCAGACGATGGTCATGCCGGGCTGGGTGAGACCGAGCTGGGGGCCGATGATGTGGACGATCCCCTGGTCGAGGTCGCCGAGCGGATGGAGCCGGACGCCGAACTCCTCGGCGTTGCGGCGCAGCGTCTCGACCTGGGTACGGCTGACCGGATCCTTGATCGGCTTGTCCCAGTCGACGGTCGGGACGTTGTGGTCCTCGGTGGCCAGGGTGAGGTCGGGACGACGTACCTTCCGGCCGGCCAGCCGGAGCCCGTCGAAGGCCTGGGGTGAGGTGACTTCGTGGATCAGGTGGAGGTCGATGTAGAGCAGGTCGGGCTCGCCGCTTCCTGGTGGGGTCGACCGGACGACGTGCTCGTCCCAGACCTTCTCGGCCAGGGTCCTGCCCATGTCTTCTCCTCCGTTGGACTTCGGACGGTGGCTGCCCACCCTACAACTTGCGTCCCATGATCTGAGACGGCAGTATTGCCATATGGACAACACCAGCGGCGTGGGGGTGCTCGACAAGGCCGCCCTCGTGCTCACCGCACTCGAGTCGGGACCCGCCACGTTGGCGGGCCTGGTCACCGCGACCGGGCTCGCTCGGCCGACTGCTCATCGACTCGCGGTCGCGCTGGAGCACCACCGTCTGGTGGCCCGCGACCTACAGGGTCGCTTCGTGCTCGGGCCGCGGTTGGCCGAGCTCTCGGTGGCGGCCGGCGAGGACCGGTTGCTCGCGACGGCCGGGCCCGTGCTCGCGAGGTTGCGCGACATCACCGGCGAGTCGTCGCAGCTGTGGCGCCGCCAGGGTGACTACCGCGTCTGCGTCGCGGCCGCCGAGCGGCCGTCCGGGCTGCGCGACACGATCCCGGTCGGGTCACAGCTGACGATGCGCGCCGGGTCCGCCGCCCAGATCCTGCTCGCCTGGGAGGACGCCGAGCGCATCCACCGCGGGCTTCAGAACGCCGCGTTCTCCGCCGCCGCTCTCTCCGGGATCCGCCGCCGGGGCTGGGCCCAGTCCGTCGGCGAACGGGAGCAAGGGGTGGCCTCGGTGTCGGCGCCCGTCCGCTCACCGTCGGGGAAGATCGTCGCCGCGGTGTCGGTCAGCGGCCCTCTCGAGCGGCTCTCCCGCCAGCCGGGGCGGATGCATGCACCGGCGGTCGTGGCCGCCGCCGAGCGGCTGTCCGAGTCGCTGCGACGGGCTGCGGCCGAATAGCCGAAGTGGGAGTTCTCCCATGCCGAAGTGGGAGTTCTCCCATGCCCAGGCGGGGGTTCTCCGTCCATCGGTGGCGATTCGACCGCGGAGAATTCCCACCTCGACCGCGGAGAAGTCCCACCTCGACCGCGGAGAAGTCCCACTTGGGGGGCGGGGTGACCCCGTCGAGCCGCAGCTCGACATGGTCCGGCGCGTCAGGGTCGGGCCCGGAACGTCTCCGCCAACCCCAGCAGGCCGCCGTAGAAGGCCAGCGCTGCCGGGAGGTCGTTGGTGTAGATGTTGACCATCGGGTCAGAGAACGTCACCTGATCACCCTAGAAGAGCGCGTCCTGCTCGATCTCCAGCAGCGTCTGTTTGCGCTCGATGCCGCCGGCGTACCCGGTGAGGGTCCCGTCGGCCCCGATCACCCGATGGCACGGGATCACGATCGGGATCGGGTTGCTGCCGTTGGCGAGGCCGACCGCGCGCGAGGCGGCGTTCGACTTGCCGAGCCGCCGGGCGATCTCGCCGTACGACGCGGTGTCGCCGTAGCCGATCCTCAGCAGCTGGCCCCACACCGCCTTCTGGAAGTCGCTCCCACTCGGGTCGAGTGGCAGGTCGAACTCCTTGAGATCGCGGTCGAAGTAGGCGCGCAGCTGGCGCACGCACTCCGCCAGCACCGGGTGGGTGTCGTCGCGGTCGCCGCGGGGGCGTCCGTCGTGGTCACGGAACGGCGCGTACTCGATGGCGCTGATCGCGCCGTCGTGCTCGACGATGCGCAGGTCGCCCACGGGCGAGTCCATCACGGTCCACATGTCAGGTTCCTTTCGTCGATGTCGCAGAGAGCGTGTGCCAGAGATGGAGCTGGGCGTAGGAGCGCCAGGGGCGCCATCTCTCGGCAAGGTCGGTGGCGTCCGCCGGGTCGTGGCCGAGCGCCCGAAGGGCGTCACGGATGCCGATGTCGGTCGGCAGGAACACGTCGGGATGCCCGAGGGCCCGCAGCGCGATGTAGTCGGCGGTCCAGGGACCGATGCCGGGGATCTCGAGCAGCCGTCGGCGTACGTCGTCGCGGTCGGCGCCCCGGTCGAGCGAGAGGTCGCCGTCGGCCAGGGCCCGACATACCCCCACCAGGGCACGGCCGCGTGCTCGCGGCATCGGGAGCGACTCGGGTGCGAGCTCG
>JAICSC010000389.1 GCA_025937085.1 Nocardioides sp. | reverse complement strand
TCTCGAAATCCAGTTGCGTGGAGCGACGAACACGACCCGGGCTCCACCGTCGCGTGCGAGCCGGCGGTTTCGAGACGCGCCGCTCGATCCTTCGCTTCGCTCAGACTCGAGCAGGACGCTCCTCAACCCCTCGCTTCATCTGCTCCTTCGCGAGCTCAGGAGCAGCGCGCGGCCTCAACCTGTCGCCTTCATTCTTCGGCCGAGCAAGCTCGACCGAAGCGGCGCCAAAAATGACGACGAGTGCCAGACAGCCACGGGGGAAGCTTTCCGGCACTCGTCGGTGATCGCCGGCTCGGGGAACCCGGCGCACACGCTCGCGATAGTGGCACGGAGGACGATGGACAGGCAAGCCCGAACCGCCGTCAGATCATTCGGAATCCGTGCCCGGAGGCAGCTGTTTGTCCTGCGATGAACCGTCCAGCAGTTCGAAACCGTCCGATTTCGTGCTGGAGGCGTTCGCCATCACGACCGCGATGTACGGCAGGAAGACCGCTCCGACCACGAAGATCCACGGCAACCAGCCCGGCCCGACGTGCCAGATGGCCAGGCACGCCACGACGGCGAAGCACAGTGTGCGCACGCCCATCGTGATGATGTAGCGCTTTTGGCGTGAGGCGATGTCCGCACGAGCGCCGGCGGACGCCGTGGTGATCCGGATCGGGGGCGGTTCCCCTCGGTTCGGGCGCGCCATGCTTCCACCCTAGGTCGGGCCACTCGCGTCGTAGAGTCCGCATCCATGAGCAACCGCACCTACCGAGTCACCGAGATCGTGGGGACCTCCCCGGACGGCATCGAGGAGGCGATCCGGAACGCCGTACGACGTGCCAGCGCGACCCTGCGGCACGTGGACTGGTTCGAGGTGACCCAGGTCCGCGGCCAGATCAAGGACGGCGACGTCGAGCACTTCCAGGTCGGGATGAAGATCGGTTTCCGGCTCGAGGACGAATGACGCTAGCGTCGGCGCCGTGAGCGAGCCCCGATCGGTCCTGGTCACCGGAGGCAACCGCGGCATCGGTCGCGCCATCGCCGAGGCGTTCCTGGCGCTGGGTGACCAGGTCGCAGTCACCTCGCGGTCGGGCGGAGGACCGGAGGGGTCCCTCCACCTGACCTGCGACGTGACGGACCCAGCGGCCGTCGAGCAGGCCTTCGCGGACGCCGAGGCGGCGCACGGTCCGGTCGAGGTGCTCGTCGCGAACGCCGGCATCACCGCCGACACGCTGCTGCTGCGGATGTCCGAGGACGACTGGTCGTCGGTGATCGAGACCAACCTGACCGGCACGTTCCGGCTCACCAAGCGAGCGGCCAAGGGGATGCTTCGGCTGCGCCGTGGACGGATCATCCTGATCTCGTCGGTGGTCGGCCTGACCGGTCAGGCCGGGCAGGTCAACTACGCCGCGTCCAAGGCTGGCCTCGTCGGCATCGCGCGGTCGTTGACCCGCGAGCTGGGCTCGCGGTCGATCACGGCCAACGTCGTGGCCCCTGGCTTCATCGGGACCGACATGACCGCGGTGCTCACCGACGAGCAGAAGGCCAGCATCATGGGCCAGGTGCCGCTGCAGCGGTACGGCACGGTCGACGAGGTCGCTTCGGCCGTGACCTGGCTGGCCTCACCGGGCGGGTCGTACGTCTCGGGGGCTGTGATCCCCGTCGACGGCGGTCTGGGCATGGGCCACTGAGCGGCTCGCGGGTCGAGCCTGTCGGGACCACGACGTACACGAAGGAGCAACGGATGGGCATCCTGGACGGCAAGCGGATCCTGGTCGCGGGCGTGACCCTGGAATCCTCCATCGGCTTCGCGACGGCCAAGGTCGCCCAGGAGCAAGGGGCCACCGTCCTGATCTCCAACTTCGGCCGCGCGTTGAACATCACCAAGCGCATCGCCAAACGGCTGCCGTCCGAGCCGCCGGTCCTCGAGCTGGACGTGACGAACCAGGAGCACCTCGACGGCCTCGCCGACGCGGTCCGGGAGCACGTCGACGGACTCGACGGGGTGGTGCACTCCATCGCCTACGGCAACCCCGAGACGTTGCTGGGTGGCAAGTTCATGACCGGGCCTTGGGAGGACGTCGCGCAAGCGGTACAGGTGTCGGCGTACTCCCTCAAGGCGCTCACGACGGCGTGTCTGCCGTTGATGGGTGAGGGCGGCAGCATCGTCGGGATGACCTTCGACGCCTCGGTCGCCTGGCCCGGGTACGACTGGATGGGATTCGCCAAGGGCGCGCTCGAGTCGTGCAACCGCTACCTCGCCCGCGACCTCGGCCCGCAGGGGATCCGCTGCAACCTGGTCAGTGCCGGCGCGCTCAAGACGCTGGCCGCCAAGGCGATCCCGGGGTTCGAGCTCTTCGAGGACGAGTGGGTCAAGCGGGCTCCGCTGGGCTGGGACCTCAACGACCTCGAGCCCACCGCACGCACGGTCGTCGCGCTCCTCAGCGACTTCTTCCCGAAGACCACCGGCGAGATCGTCCACGTGGACGGCGGCTACCACGCGATGGGCGCCTGACCCATCCCCGAGCCCGGAGCGGTGGGTCCTCCACCGTTCCCAG
>JAICSC010000330.1 GCA_025937085.1 Nocardioides sp. | reverse complement strand
GACTTCATCGCGTTCGCGAACCCGGCGTACCCGTTGGTCGACGCCCAGGACGGGACGAAGACGGACGTCCACGAGCTGTTCCTGGCCAACTTCTTCGCCCAGACCCGGGCGCTGGCGTTCGGCAAGACCGCCGACGAGGTCCGCGATGAGGGAACCGCCGAGGCGATCGTCCCGGCTCGGGTGTTCACCGGAAACCGGCCGACCGCCTCGATCATGGCGCCGGAGCTGAGCCCGGCGGTGCTCGGCCAGCTGGTCGCGCTCTACGAGCACATCACGTTCACCGAGGGTGTGGTGTGGGGGATCGACAGCTTCGACCAGTGGGGGGTCGAGCTCGGCAAGCAGCTCGCCCAGGAGGTCGGTCCCGCCATCGCCGGTGACGGGTCCGCGCTGGCCGCGCAGGACGGGTCGACCCGAGCCCTGATCGCCTACTACCGGGAGCACCGTTCGTGAGCCCCATCCACTCGCACTGGGTCAACCCGCTCCGTGATCCGCAGGACCGCCGGCTGCCGCGCATCGCGGGGCCGTGCGGGATGGTGCTGTTCGGGGTCACCGGCGACCTGTCCCGGAAGAAGGTCATGCCGGCGATCTACGACCTCGCCAACCGTGGGCTGCTTCCGCCGGGGTTCAGCCTGGTCGGCTTCGCCCGGCGCGACTGGGCCAACGAGGACTTCGCGCAGATCGTGCACGACGCCGTCAAGGAACACGCGCGCACCGAGTTCCGCGAGGAGGTCTGGAGACAGCTCGCCGAGGGCTTCCGGTTCGTGCCCGGCAGCTTCGACGACGACACGGCGTTCAACACGCTGCGCCGCACGATCGAGGAGCTCGACGAGGTCCGCGGCACGGCCGGGAACCACGCGTTCTACCTCGCGATCCCCCCCGGCTTCTTCGGCGACGTCGTCGGCCAGCTCAAGGAGCACGGCCTGGCCCAGCCGGCCGAGGGCTCCTGGCGGCGGGTGGTCGTGGAGAAGCCCTTCGGTCACGACGAGGAGTCGGCGCGGGAGCTCAACGCGACCCTCGCCTCGGTGTTCCCGAGCGGGTCGATCTTCCGGATCGACCACTACCTCGGCAAGGAGACCGTGCAGAACATCCTGGCGACCCGGTTCGCCAACACGATGTTCGAGCCGATCTGGAACTCCCACTACGTCGACCACGTGCAGATCACGATGGCCGAGGACATCGGGATCGGTGGCCGGGCCGGCTACTACGACGGCATCGGCGCCGCTCGCGACGTCATCCAGAACCATCTGCTGCAGCTCATGTCGCTGGTCGCCATGGAGGAGCCGACGTCGTTCGACGCCGAAAGCCTGCGGATCGAGAAGCTCAAGCTGCTCCAGTCGATCGTCCTCCCCCGCCGCCTCGACCTGACCACGGCCCGCGGCCAGTACGCCGCTGGTTGGCAGGGCGGTGAGAAGGTCGTCGGGTTCCTGGAGGAGGAGGGTGTCCGCAAGACGTCGACCACGGAGACGTACGCCGCGATCACCCTGCACGTCGACAACCGGCGTTGGGCCGGCGTCCCGTTCTACCTGCGCACCGGCAAGCGGCTCGGCCGGAGGGTGACCGAGGTGGCCGTCGTGTTCAAGCCGGCACCGCACGTGCCGTTCACGAGGGCTGCCACCGAGGAGCTGACACACAACGCACTCGTGATCCGGGTCCAGCCCGACGAGGGGATGACGCTCCGGTTCGGGTCGAAGGTGCCCGGCACCCAGATGGAGATCCGCGACGTCAACATGGACTTCGCCTACGGCGGCTCGTTCACGGAGTCGAGCGCGGAGGCGTACGAGCGACTGATCCTCGACGTCCTGCTCGGCGACCCGCCGCTGTTCCCGCGACACGGGGAGGTCGAGCGCTCCTGGCAGATCCTCGACCCGGTGCTGGACCACTGGACGAAGAAGGGCAAGCCCGACGCTTACCCGTCCGGCACGTGGGGCCCGCCGGCGGCCGAGGCGATGCTGACCCGTGACGGCCGGACCTGGCGTCGACCGTGACCGGCGACCCGAAGGGAGCGACCCCGTGATCGAGCTCATCGACACCAACGCGGGCGGCATCGCCGCGGAGTTCGTCGCCTCCCGGCTCCGCGCGGGCAGCCCGGCGATGAGCATGGTGATGACGCTGGTGATCGTGGTCGACGAGGACGCCGCCGGCGACGCGATGCACGTGGCCCGTCAGGCCTCCCATGAGCACCCCGCGCGCGTGCTCGGCGTGATCCTCGGCAGCGCGCGTGGCAACCCCCAGATCAACGCCCAGGTCGGCACCGGCGCGGGCTGGACCGGCGAGACCGCGTTGATCCGGCTCGAGGGCGAGGTCGTCAAGCACGCCGACTCGGTGGTGCTCCCGCTGCTGCTGCCCGACTCACCCGTGGCCATCTGGTGGCCCTCCGACCCGCCGCACGACCCGGCCGCCGACCCGCTGGGCAGCCTGGCCCAGCGCCGGATCACCGATGCCGCGGCCGCCACCCGCGGCAAGAGCACGGCCATCCACCTGCAGTGCACGTCGTACTCACCCGGGAACACCGACCTCGCCTGGACCCGGATCACGCCATGGCGTGCGCTTCTCGCGGCCGCGCTGGACCAGCAGCCGCTCAAGGTCACGGGCGGATCCGTCACGGCGGAGCGGATCAGCCCGAGCGCCGAGCTGCTCGTCGCCTGGCTGTCCGACCGGCTCAAGGTGGAGATCGACCGGAAGAACTCGAACGGGCCGGGGATCACCGAGGTCCGCCTCGACACCAAGGAGGGGCCGATCGTGATCTCCCGCCGGGACGGACGCATGGCGACGTTCTCCTCCCCCGACCGTCCCGACCGGCCGGTGGCGCTCAAGCGCCGGCAGCTGCCGGAGCTGCTCGCCGAAGAGCTGCGCCGGCTCGACGAGGACGACGTGTACGCCGCCACCGCCCGCACCCTGAGGAAGCTGCACCGCTGATGACCACCCCACGACGTTCTCCGTCTCCCCCGCTCCGCTCCGCCGTCGAACAACGCCGCGGGGACCCCGCATGAACATGCTGCCCGCCCCCCGTGTCGAGGTCCACGAGTCCGCCGACGACCTGGCGACGTCCGTCGCCGGCGCCTTCCTGCGCCTGGTCACGGTCCGGCAGGCGAGTGGCGACGTCGCACAGGTCGGGCTGACCGGAGGGAGCATCGCCGACAAGATCCACCGGGAGCTCGCTCGGCTCGGTCCGGCGAGCGACGTCGACTGGACCCGGATCGAGTTCTTCTGGGGCGACGAGCGGTTCGTGGCTCCCGACTCGGACGAGCGCAACGCCAAGCAGGCCCGCGAGGCGTTCCTCGACGCGGTCGGGGTCGATCCGGCGCGGGTGCACGAGATCCCGTCCACGGCGGAGGCGGGCTCGACCGACGCCGCGGCGACGGCGTACGCCGACACGGTCAGGTCGGTCGGGTCGGGGAACTTCGACCTGCTCATGCTCGGCGTCGGCCCCGACGGCCACGTGGCCTCTCTCTTCCCCGGGGTCCCCCAGCTGCGCGTCGACGACGCGATCGCCGTGGGCGTCACCGACTCACCGAAGCCGCCGCCCGAGCGCGTCAGCCTCACCTTCCCCGCTCTGAACCGGAGCGACGAGGTGTGGTTCGTGGTGAGCGGCGCCGAGAAGGCCGAAGCCGTCGGCCGGGCGCTGTCCGCCGAGCCGCCGAGCGTCCAGGAGATCCCCGCCACCGGCGTCCGTGGCCGGGTGCAGACCATCTGGTTCCTGGACCGCGAGGCGGCCTCGCAAGTGCCCTGAGCGCCCCGCGCGGCGTGGGCTTTTCCACCGAACCCTGGGCGTTGAAACCGTGGAAAGGCCACCGCCCCGGACGCCAGCCCGCGATGGTGCCTGATGCGTCACCACCCCAGGCACCGTCACCGGGTTTCGACTCGCCTTGCGCGGCTTCGCACGCTCAGCCGCGGGCTCGCTCAACCTGGCCACGCCCACGCCGTGCCCTCGTTCCTCGG
>JAICSC010000229.1 GCA_025937085.1 Nocardioides sp. | reverse complement strand
TCTGGGCGGAACGACGTACGTCGCAAGGACGGAGCCGGTCACCGTGCGCCCCCCTGAACGGCACGGGCGGGGCAGCCTCACATGAAGACCCTAGGGGACTCGAAGGTTCACACAATTGCGTCCACTTTGAACGCAGAGGCCCTCGCTCCACGGTGAGGCGTCGCAATCCAGGGATGATCACCATGTGCTCCCCCGGCACCACGGCCCGGAAGCGTCCGTGCAGTTCAGCGCAAGCCTGGGCCCAGGTGGGCAGCCCAACGCAGAACACGTCGAAGGACGTCTCGACGGAGACTCCAAGGCCGTCCGGTGGAGCGGAGGGTTGTTGGTTCGAGTCCAACTGGGGGAGCGATCTTTCTGCGGCCCACGTCCTAGACAGTGCGAAGAGGCTGAGCCTTCGGTGCTCGTCGAGTGTCCCGGCGTGGCTTCGCGGGCGGGTCGCCGCCGCGTTGGCACCCCATGCACAGCGTCGCACGGGGCAGCGCCAGCAGCCGCTGGGTGCCGATCTGCCGGCCGCAGCTCTCACACTGCTCGTAGCTGCCGTCTGCCAGTCGCCCCAGTGCATGTTCGTTGCGGGCGAGGAGCATGGCGGCATGCTCCGCGAGCGACACGTCCTGACCGATGCCCGACCGGTAGGCGCTGATGTCGGACTCGTCACCCCGCCCGTCCTCATGTTCGCGGGCACGCCTCTCCTGCTCCGCGGCAGCGCCGGCGACGGTGCGACGCAGACGACGGATGTCCGCTTCGAGATGGTCGCGAAGTGCCGAGCGTTCGGCATCGGTCATGACGGCTTCGGCAGGAGCGATGGGGTCGGCGCGGCGTGTGGTCATCTGCGTCCACGTCCGCTGCGATCGACCACCGAGACGCCGGTCTCGGCGCGCCACTGTCGTTGGCGGCAGCGCAGGTGGAGCACGACGGCGCGCTCGCGCGCGTACAGCCGGAGGAGATCCTCTGCGGTCGCCTGATCGCCTGGCGGTGAGCTCAGAGTGCGGGTCCGACGGATCGCCGTCTTGACCCGGACCAGCTCAGCCATCAGGTCGGACACCGACGACGACGGTTCGGCGGGGAGGTAGGTCATGTGATTCGACCCCTCGCACCGTTCGACGTGGGCGCGCTGGTCGGTGCCTCTGTTCGCTGCTGCGTGCACTGTGCCAGCGCTGATTCCAGCGCAGCGACGGAGGCGACGGTAGCGGCGTTGGCGATCAGATGCGCGATGCACAAGCCATCGGTCTCAACGAGCTCGCTCACGGGCTGTCCTCCCTGTGAGGTCGGCGCTGGGTGGCAACGCTGCTGTTGCCGTGGGTACGTCGTCGGGCCGAGCGAACACAAACAGTGTCTGGTCCAGTCCGATGAGCTGGAGCATCCGAGCGATCCGCGGCGGGACACCCGTCAGGATCAAGGCGCCGCCGGCCTCAAGCAGTCGGCGGTGGGCGTCGACGACCACGTCGAGACCGACGCGGTCGAGCATCGACAGCTCCGAGAGGTCCAGGCGTACGACGTGGCACCCGGTCGCGCGCTGGTCCCGCATGACGGCGGCCAGACGACTGGCGGCGGCGTCCGTCAGCTTCCCGGTGACCCGGACGCAGCCGATGCCCACACCTTCGGTGACAGCGGACACGGTGAATATCGCATCGGCTGCACCGGGCCCGGCGGTGCCGGGACACTCCGACACCGATGACACCTGTCGTGGCATGACTGAATCCTCGCCCGAGCCGGGGAATGGGTCCATCCGGGCTGGACCCCATTTCCGTGGCGGCGGATCAGGTCCTCAGGGCTCGATCAGCCCGGCACGAATCGCGTACCGGGTCACCTCGACCCGGTCGCGCATGCCCAGCTTGCCGAGGAGGTTCGTGCGGTGCCGCTCCACGGTCTTCTCGCTGATCGTGAGCAGCTCGGCGATCTCGTGCGTGGTGTTACCCTCCGCGATCAGCTTGACCACTTCGTTCTCCCGTCGGGTCAGTGGACCACACCCGGCCTCCTCGCCGTGCGCGACTCGTTCGAGGTAGCGGCGCATCAGCTTGCCGAGTGCGGCCGGGTAGATGAACGGCTCACCGCGCAAGGCTGCACGGCAGGCTGCGATGAGGTCGAGGTCGGCCTGTCCTTTGAGCACGTAGCCGGCCGCGCCCGCAGCCACAGCTTCGAAGAAGTACTGCTCGCCGGCGTGCATCGACAACAACAGAACCGGCAGCGTCGGCCGTCGGCGCACGATCTCGCGCGCCGCCTGCAGACCGGTGAGTCTGGGCATCGCAATGTCCAGGATCGCGAGGTCCACGGGGACCGTCGTCGCCTTCTCGACTGCCTCCCTGCCGTCGACCGCGAACGCGGTGACCCGCAGGTCGGCCTGTCGTTCGAGCAGCGCCTTGACACCCTCGCGGACCACGGCGAAGTCGTCGGCGACGAGGATGCGGACGGGAGTCGGTGTGGACACGCTCACCCGCCGAGGTGAGCGGTGGGGATCGTGAGCTCGATGCGCAGTCCGTGGGGACGGCTCGCCTGGATGCTCAGCAGGGCGCCGATCATGAGCGCGCGTTCGCGCATGCCGCGCAACCCGGCGCCATCGGCAGGCGCACCGGGCGGCGCATGCCCGTCGTCGGTGATGTGCAGTGCAAGGTCATCCTCATTCAGGCGCACCCCGATCCTGATGGTGGTCGCACCGGCGTGGCGCACCGCGTTGGTGAGCCCCTCTTGGGCGATGCGATAGAT
Organism: Nocardioides sp.; assembly: GCA_025937085.1. GTDB lineage: Bacteria > Actinomycetota > Actinomycetes > Propionibacteriales > Nocardioidaceae > Nocardioides. Next base: position 3,318 of record JAICSC010000229.1, on the reverse strand, counting down.
GGCCAGCTCCACCTCGTCGCTCATGGGGGGCAGTCGGGGTGGGAGCACGCTCTCGATGCGTGGGACGCCGTGACCGGTGAGCGACGCGGTGAGTGATGTCAACGCGCTGAGCAGGCCGAGGTCGTCCAGGATCGCCGGACGGATCCGCCACGCCAGTGCCCCGACCTCGTCCATCACGGCCCGGGTTTCGTCTTGGACCGCGACGATGTGCGGGCGTGCCGGGTCGGACGCCTCGTCGTGGATCCGGTCCAGCTGCAGCAGGATGCCGGTCAGCCGCTGCCCGATCTCGTCGTGCAGCTCGCGGGAGATGCGCTGTCGTTCGCCCTCCAGCGTGGCGACGGTTCGGCGCGTGCTCGCCCGGCGCTCGGCCTGGAGCCGATCGAGCATGCTGTTGAAGCCCCCGATCAGCGCGCGCGTCTCCGCGCCGCCCATCTCCGGCAACCGGTCACGGGGCCGCAGCAGGTCCAGCGTCTCCATCCGATGCACCAGGGCGACCAGGCCGGTGAAACTGAACCTGAGCAGCGCTGCGTCCGCGAGTCCCAAGATGACCGTGGCGGCAACGAGAACGATGATCTGTCGGACCGAGACAGGTGCCGACACCGTCACCGGAGTCCACAACAGCAGCAGCAGCCCGAGTAGCAGGATCGTCGCGTTCGTCGCAACGACCCGCGCGTACAACGTGGAATGGCGGATGTGTGCCAACGGCCGCGGGCTGTGCAGAGCTGGATCCCGCCCCTGGGCCGGTGGTGTCCCCGACCCGGCGCCGGCACGCTCCATGCCTCCGGACATGGCTCACCTCGTCCGCGCCGTGGGTCGGTGCGGTCCGGGGAGATCGGAGGAATGCGCGAGGTTCACGGCAAGCGATCGATCCAGCCGGTGTCGTACCGTTCGCGACTCTTGTCGAACCCCGTCGTGTCGGCTCCGGTCAGCCGCTCCTGCGCTGACGCTGGATTCGCGTGGATGACGACACAGCACCGGCCGGTCGCAGGGGCGAGCTCGGCCCGGCCCGGACTCTCGCCGCGGCCGGCCAGCAGGCCGCGCACCAGCGCGTGGTTGAGGGAGCACACCAGGTCGGTCTGCCGCTGGGCCAGGGCATGGAAGGGACAGTTGCGCAGCTCGATCCGATCGTCCCCGACCACGCATGGCTCATAGCCGTCGTGGACCAGAGGGGACAACAGGTCGGTGCTTCCGCCGGCGGCGTTCCGGCCCTCGTCCTCGGCAGCGGCGGTCAACGTCGCTCGCAGCCGCCCGGAGTCATCAGCTGCCGCCGCGTCGGCAAGCAGCCGCGCCAGCAACAGGTAGTTGCGAGGCGGGACACTGACGCTGACCTCGTGCCCCACCCGCTCATACTGCTTGGCCGGACGTCCGGCGCCCGGGCCGCCGCGACCGGGGGGTCGGGCGTACCGGGTCGCCAGCAGGCCCGCCTGAGCCAGCCGGTCGAGGTGATAGGCCGCCAGGGTGCGGCTGATGCCGATCGCCGCGGCGGCGTCGTCGCGGCGCACCGGACCGTCCTGGGCGGCGACGTACTCGTACAGCCGTCGTCGGACCCCATCCGCCAGCGTGCTCACGTCGGCGATCACATCTCGACCATGCTCGTCGCCCGCGGCCATGAGCGCATTCTAACACCAATGACCCTTGACAAGACCTGCCTGCGGGTACAGTCTAAAAGAGAAAGATCTTACTTATAGAAGGAGTCATCTCATGACCACCGCTACCAACCCGCACACCGCTTCGGCCACGCCTTCGCTCGCGGGGGTGCTCTCCCATGCCCGACACGATCCCGCGTACGCCGCGTTCTGGCTGCTCCGGATCGGCTTCGTGGTTCTCCCGCTGTGGATGGGGATCGACAAGTTCGCCAAGGTGCTCAACACCGACTGGCCCGGCTACCTGGCGCCCTGGATCGTGGACGTGCTGCCGTTCTCGGCGCAGACCGCGATGTACGTCGTGGGTGTGGTGGAGATCGTCGCCGGGATCCTGGTGGCGCTCAAGCCGCGCTACGCCAGCTACGTCGTGGCGCTGTGGCTGGCCGGCATCATCATCAACCTGCTGACCTTCTCCGGCTTCTACGACATCGCTCTGCGTGACTTCGGGCTCCTGGTCGCTGCCGTGGCCCTGGCCTGGCTCTCGGCCGTCTACGACGGCGCGCTGAGCTGGTCGCGCCACCACGGCGACGCCACGCCGACCCGGTGACCCGGGACGCAGAGAATCGCCCGACCTGACGTGGCGGCAGGGCGATTTCCCCGACGGACTCAACTCGGCACGAGCGCGCACGCTCGTTCGGCACGAGCGTGTGCGACCCGGCTACGAGGTCGACCTGAGCACCACCGGTCCGCCAGCGCAAGCGGGCTCGGAAGGCAACCGAGTCAGATCGCACGTGGCAACGCCCGGAACGAAGATCATCCCGTGCCTACCCGCTTGGTGAGGTCCCATGGACGCCACCAGGACCACCCTGTCCAGTCGAAAGATGCCCGCGTGCGGATGCTGAGCCAACACGGTTCCCACCGGCTTCGAACTCCAACGACCAGTGAAGGCGAAGGTGCGGACCCCGGCGTCGCGAAGGTGAGCCACGGCCTTTCGCGCGGGCTGGCCTGTCACGTTTCGCACCGTGTGCGGGCAACATGGGCCTGAGGCGTCTCCTGGGGCGTCGATGCGCATCCGACGGTGGTCACCCACACGAGAACCAGGAGAACCAGGCGAGCAAGCGGCCTCATACCTACCAGACGCGCCCGCCTTCGGGGCGCTTCCCCGCTCATGAATGCAATGGGACGAGCGCACCCTCGTGTTCACGCTTATCGGCTGGCAGGTCGTGTCGGTCCGCGCCGGCAGGCGGCGGAAGGACGCCGTGCTGTCCCGGGGCGGAAGGATGCCCATGCCGCAGGTACGCGACGTCCTCGAGGCCGGTATGGCGGGAGCGGCCTGTGGCTTGCGAGGGTGGGAAACCGGCAGTCTCCGCTTACGCCACGGCCGCCGCTGGCTAAAGCGTGTCACTGCCCGGCTGGGCAGGCTTTCGTGTGCCTCAGCAGGTATCCGGGTGCTCGCCACGTTCGTACCCGTGACCCAGGCAGGCGCCTGCTAGGCCTCGAGCAAGCGCTTCGCCTCGTCGAGCGCTGCGGCTTCGTGTGCCATGTTCTTCTCAACCATTTTGCCCATGAACGCCTTCTTGAGCCCGGTCAGGGGCGCTGTGATCGAGAAGTTGACTGTGGTGCCGGTGTCGGCTGGCGCGAAGGAGAAGTCAACGCGGGGACGCAAGGGGCCGGTGGTCACCTGGAACCCGAGCGCCGTTGTCGGCTGGTAGACGACGACGTCCATGTCGGCCTT
>JAICSC010000046.1 GCA_025937085.1 Nocardioides sp. | reverse complement strand
CGTGCTGGCCGCAGGCGGCCTGCGCGGTGCCCCCGGAGGCGAGCCGGACGACCACCGTGTAGGCGACCTGGTTGACCACGACGAACAGCACGGTCCAGATCCCGAGCCGCAGGGTGTGGCCGATGCCGCTGCCGCGCAGGTCGGAGCGTGGCCGGAACCGGACGCCGGCCGCCTTGAGCACCGGAAGCAGGACCAGCACCTGGGCGACGATGCCGAGCGTCGCGCCGCCGCCGAGCACGAGCTCCTGGGTCGAGGAGTACGCCGCGCAGCTGTCGGTGGCGGGCAGGGCGCCGAACCAGAACAGGTAGAGCACCAGTACCAGGATCGCGATCGCGTTGTTGGCGATCGGCGCCCACATCATCGGCCCGAACCGCCCGCGCGCGTTGAGCACCTGCCCGAGGAGCACGAACATCCCGTAGAAGAAGACCTGCGGGAGGCAGTACCGCGCGAACATGATGGCGGAGTCGCGCTGGGCGGCGAGCGCAGGATCGTCGTACGAGCCGTTGAGGTAGAGCCGCATCACCAGCGGCGCGGCGAGCACCAGCAGGATCGTCACGGCGCCGAGGAAGACCAGGGCGAGGGTGATGACCCGGTTGGTGTAGGCCTCCCCACCGTCGGGGTCGTTCTTCTGGGCGCGCACGAGCTGGGGGACGAGCACCGCGTTGAACACCCCGCCGGCCAGCAGGATGTAGAGCATGTTCGGGATGGTGTTGCCGATGTTGAACAGGTCGGCGTGCAGCTCGTTGCCGATGGCTGCCGCGAGCAGGACGTTGCGGACGTAGCCGCTGCCCCGCGAGAAGACCGTGCCGGTCGCCATCACCGCCGACGACGCCAGGATCCCGCGGCTCTCGGTGGTGTCGCTCACGTCGTGATCGACCCGGTACGGCGTCGGGCGCGCGCCCGCAGGATCCGGCGGGTGAGCCGCACGAAGATGGCCGCGAACAGCAGCGCGACCCCGGCGCCGATGATCACCCAGATCAGCCTGCTCACCTGCTCCGCTCGCATCGGGAAGCTGTCCTGGGCCTGCGGTCCCAGCGGTTGTCCGGCGCGGTTGGTGAGCTCGAGGGTGACGGTGTGTACGCCTCGCTGGTCGGTGGAGGCGTTGAGGAGCACGCTGGTGCGTCCGTGTGGGGGGAGCCGGACCGTCTCGCCGCCGGTGATCCGCAGCTGCGGGTCCGACACCGCCTGGACCTTCACGGTGACCGGGACGTCCAGGGCGTTGCTGACGATCGCGGAGAAGCGACCCGAGGCGCTGGCGAGCGTCACCGACTCGGGTGCGGCGAGGTCGATGCCGGCGAGATTGTCCCGCACCCACGTGGCGATGATCCGGGTGCGTTCCAGGGCGAGGAACGGCTCGCGGGAGGCGGCGTACGACGCGTTGCCGACGACCTCCTCGAACAGGCCCCGGCTCAACACGTGGTTGTCGGTGAGCACCGACTGCAGGGTCTGCCCGTTCTCGAGCAGCTCCTCGGCAGTGCGGTAGAGGCGCGGTCCGAGCTGCGGAACGTCCGTCGGGGGTTCGCGGAGGTGGTCGGTGTCCAGCGGGGTGGGGGTCACCGCCGTGGCGCCGTCGAGGGTGGTCAGCCGGAGCCAGGGGACCTCGAGTCCGGAGAAGAAGCTGGGGCGGATGCGGTGTGTCCCGGTCGGCAGCTCGACCACGAGCGGCCTCTGGTCGTCGATCAGGCGCAGGGCGGCCTCGGCGAGGATGCGCTGCCGCAGCGCGAGCGAGCTGCGTGGATCGACCGGGCCGGGACCCCCCTGTGCGGCGCCGGTGGAGGCGAGCAGCACCCGGTGGCCGGCCACGCCGTTGACGGTCGTCGCGTCGTCCGCCACCCCGGTGTCGTCGAGCAGGGTGTCGACGTCACGCGGCAGGGCGGCGATCGTGTCCGCCGAGGTGCGTCCGTCGGGTGGCACGAACACGGGGCTCGACACCAGCCCCCAGCCACGCAGGGCACGGGCGCTGCGCCCCACCGCATGCCGCAGCAGGGGCGGGTCGTAGCGCGCCGCGGACTCCACGGCGAGGTCGCCGTACGGCAGGCCGAGGACCTCGTCGGTATCGGCCGCCAGCAGGCCGTGCACCTCCCTGAGCCAGCGCTGCGAGACCCGCTTCGTGGCCGGCGTCGGAACGGTTCCGGCGGGGCCGGTCGCGGATGCAGCCGCTGAGTCCGACGCCGAGGCACCGGCGGAGGAACTGGGTGACTCGCCGCCCTGGGTCGGCCGTGTCGTCGGGGCGGTCAGGGTGCGGGCCGGGTTGCCGCGCGCCAGTCGGCGTACGACGTCACGAACCGCGGGGTCGACCACCCAGGTCAGCGGGCGGCCACGGGCGGCCCGGCCGAGCGCGAGGGTGTGGTGGAGAGCGCCGGACCGCAGGCTCCGGGCCCACTCGGCGGGGTCGATCACGGTCCCCTCGGGACCCCGCACCACACCGGAGCGGATCGGGACGACGAGCGCGGTGTCCTCCTGCGCGCCGTCCGCGACTGCAGACTTCGGCACGTAGGCGAGGAACGTGCGGTCGCGCCCGACGGCCACTCGCACACCGCCCTGGCCGTTGTCGCCGAGGACGTGGACGCCGAACCAGTACACGCCGGGTGCGGTGGTGGTCAGCGTCGCGTGAGGCAGCCGCACCTTGAAGTGCGCCGACTGGCCGGGAGCCAGCGAGTGGATGCTCGCGAACGTCCCCGGGACCGCGATCCGGTGGCCGACGTCGGCGTCGAGCGGCACCCGGGCGGCCTGGGCGAGGACGGTGGCCGTCGTGATGGGGGTCGAGCCCATGAACCCGTGGACGTTGATGGCAGTCCACCGCTGGTCCGAGGCGTTCGTGACGGTGCCCCGGATGACGATCGGGCCATGGTCAGGGACGTAGTCCGGAGTGATCGACCGGATCCTGGGCACGAGCGGCTGCTCCGGATCCCGCGGCGCCTTGCCCGCCGCAGCACTCGTCACCGGGCTCGTGAACGGGACGGTGGCGGCGGTCCCGCTGCGGGCGGCTGCCGACGGGAGGAGGGGCCCGACCAGGACCACCAGCAGGGCGGTCGTCGCCGCCGCGGTCACCACCGCCAGGGCATGCGGCAGCGACGTCGGGCGGAGCACGCACCGATGCTAGTGGGGTGTCTGGCGTATCCCGGCCCGCCCGATGGCACGCTGGCAAACACACGGCTGCTGCGCGCCGCCCCACGGGCGCTCCGCTTCGTTGCCGTCGCTCGTAGATGGGCCGGCAGCGACGTCGCTCCGCCGCCTTGCGGAGCATCCCGTGGCCGCGACGCTCGCGACGGCCGGGTGCTAACCACCGTGCCCTAGGCTGATGCCCCGTGTCCGACGTAGCAGACCGCCCGCCGCCGGGCAGCGTGCGGCTGGCCGACGCGCAGCGCGACGTGGCCGCCGAGCTGGACCGCGTCGGTCCGGTCATCGACGAGCTCGGCCGTCTCTTCGACTCCGCCGGGCACGAGCTCGCCCTCGTCGGCGGACCGGTGCGCGACGCGATGCTCGGGCGGCGCCACAACGACCTCGACCTGACCACCTCCGCGCGGCCCGAGGAGATCGAGCGGCTGTTGGCGGGCTGGGCCGATGCCACCTGGGACATCGGGCGGGCGTTCGGCACGATCGGCAGTCGGAAGGGCCAGTTCCAGGTCGAGATCACGACGTACCGCTCCGAGGAGTACGACCCCACCTCGCGCAAGCCGGCCGTCGACTTCGGCGACACGCTGGAGGGTGACCTCGGCCGGCGCGACTTCACCGTGAACGCGATGGCGGTGCGGGTCCCGTCGCGCGAGTTCGTCGACCCGTTCGGCGGGGTCGTCGACCTCGGGCACGGCCTCCTGCGCACACCGGGTCGGCCCGAGGACTCCTTCTCCGACGATCCACTGCGGATGATGCGGGCCGCCCGGTTCGCCGCCCAGCTCGGCTTCGACGTCGCTGCCGGAGCGGTCGAGGCGATCGCAGGGATGGTGGACCGGATCGAGATCGTCTCGGCCGAGCGCGTGCGCGACGAGCTCGTCAAGCTGGTGCTCGCGCCGTACCCTCGCCGAGGGTTCAGCCTGCTGGTCGAGACGGGCCTGGCCGCGCTGGTGCTCCCCGAACTCCCGGCGCTGATCCTGGAGAAGGACGAGCACCACCGGCACAAGGACGTCTACGAGCACACCCTCACGGTGCTCGAGCAGTCGATCGACCTGGAGGACCGGCTGGGCGGGCCCGACTTCGTCTCGCGGTTCGCTGCCCTGATGCACGACGTCGGCAAGCCTCGGACGCGGCGCTTCCTGCCCGACGGGTCGGTGACGTTCCACCACCACGACGTGGTCGGCGCCAAGATCACCCGAAGGCGGATGCAGGCCCTGAGGTTCCCCGGCGACACGACAGCCGAGGTCTCGCGGCTCGTCGAGCTGCACCTGCGCTTCCACGGGTACGGCGAGGGGCAGTGGAGCGACTCCGCGGTCCGTCGCTACGTCCGTGACGCCGGCGACCAGCTCGAGCGGCTGCACGTGCTCACCCGCGCCGACTGCACCACCCGCAACCGACGCAAGGCGGAGCGGCTGCGGCGTACCTACGACGAGCTCGAGGCGCGGATCGAGCGGTTGTCGGCCGAGGAGGAGCTGGCCGCGATCCGGCCCGACCTGGACGGCACCCAGATCATGGAGATCCTGGGCATCCCCCCCGGCCCGCAGGTGGGGGCGGCGTACCGGTTCCTGCTCGAGCTCCGGCTCGACGAGGGCCCGCAGTCCTACGACGAAGCCAAGGCGGCGCTGCTCCGCTGGTCGGCCGCACCGGAGTGACATCTACGATCGCCGTATGCCACCGCTGACCGTGACCGGACCGACCGTCCAGCGTGGCGAGGAGGTCCTCACCCCCGACTCCCTGGCGTTCGTGGAAGACCTGCAGCGCGCGTTCGGCGGGCGGCGCGATGAGCTGCTGGCCGCCCGTCGCACCCGCCGGGCCGAGGTCGCGCGCACCGGTCGCCTCGACTTCCTCGCCGAGACCGCCGAAGTCCGAGCGGCGGACTGGCAGGTCGCGGCAGCGCCACCCGACCTGCTCGACCGGCGGGTCGAGATCACCGGGCCGACCGAGCGGAAGATGGCGATCAATGCCCTGAACTCCGGCGCGAAGGTCTGGCTGGCCGACTTCGAGGACGCCAACACGCCGCACTGGGTCAACGTCGTGGGCGGGCAGGTGAACCTGCAGGACGCCGTACGACGCTCCATCGAGCTGACCACCGACGAGGGCAAGGAGTATCGGCTGCGCGACCCCGACCGCCTGCCGGTGATCCTGCCGCGACCCCGCGGCTGGCACCTGCCGGAGGCGCACCTCACCCTTGACGGGAAGCCTGTCGTCGGTGCGCTCGTCGACTTCGGTCTCTACTTCTTCCACAACGCCCGAGAGCTGCTCGCGCGAGGGAGCGGGCCCTACTTCTACCTGCCGAAGCTGGAGTCCCATCTCGAGGCCCGGCTGTGGAACGACGTCTTCACCCACGCGGAGCAGGCACTCGGCATCGAGCACGGCACGATCCGCGCGACGGTGCTGATCGAGACGATCCCGGCGGCGTTCGAGATGGAGGAGATCCTCTACGAGCTGCGCGACCACTGCTCCGGCCTGAACGCCGGACGCTGGGACTACCTGTTCTCGATCATCAAGAACCTCCGCGACGCCCCCGGCGACCACACGTTGCCCGACCGCAACGCGGTCACGATGAACGCGCCGATGATGCGCGCCTACTGCGACCTCCTGGTCGCGACCTGCCATCGTCGCGGTGCCTTCGCGATGGGCGGGATGGCGGCGTTCATCCCGTCACGGCGGGACGCGGCGGTCAACGAGGCGGCCCTGGCCAAGGTGCGCGAGGACAAGACGCGCGAGGCGAAGCAGGGGTTCGACGGCTCCTGGGTCGCCCACCCGGATCTCGTGCCGCTGTGTGCCCAGGTCTTCGACGAGCTGATGCCGACGCCCCACCAGGTGTCGCTGCGCCGCGACGACGTCCACGTCACCGCCGACGACCTGCTCGACGTCGCCGCCACCCCCGGCGAGCGCACGATGGACGGTCTGCGCACGAACGTCGAGGTCGGCATCACCTATCTGGCGGCGTGGCTCGGCGGGAACGGCGCCGCCGCGATCCACAACCTGATGGAGGACGCCGCGACGGCGGAGATCTCGCGCTCGCAGATCTGGCAGTGGGCACACAGCTCCGCCGTCCTCGAGGGCGGGACCGTCGTCGATCGCTCCCTGGTCGAGCGCGTCGTGGCCGAGGAGTACGACGCGCTGGTCGCCGCCGGCGGTCCGTACGCCGCGCACCTGTCCACGGCCCGCGACCTGTTCCTGAGCACCGCCCTGGACGACGAGTTCGCCGACTTCCTCACCCTGCCGGCGTACCAGAAGGTGCTGGAAGCAGGGGGCTGAGTGAGCGCCGAGGAGCGCTGGCTCGCCGCGACCTGGCCGCTCCTGCGGCCCACCTGCCGTCAGCGCCGGCCCGGGTGCTCGCGGTCGGATGTGGCCGGCTGGGTAGCGCCGGCCGGCAGGTTTCGCGCTGTCGTTACCCGGTTGCTTGCAGAGCGGTCACCAGGACGAGCCCGAACGTCGCGACAGCGAACAGGCCGTGACCCACGACAGCGGGGGGCGGGAAGTGATCCTCGGCCGCGTGGCGCGGCCCTGCCACGTGGCGGCCATGCGGTTGGCCGCGAGCCGTTCTGATCCAGAGGCCGAACATCGTGGCGCCGAGTGCGGCGACCAGCACGAGGTCGGCCACGGCAACCCAGGCGAGGGCCGAGGTCGCCAGGATCAGATAGCTGATCCACAGGGCCAGCCCGGTGGCGGCCAGTCCGCCATGGCCGAAGATGAGCTGCGGCGCGAACCGCGACGGCTGCTCACCGAGGCGCGGGCGCAGCCCTCCGTTGGCGATCCAGGTGGCGAGGAGATAGCCGCCCATGAGCGCGGTGAGGACCCACGCGGTGAGGGCCGCAATGATCATGGGAACAGTGTGCTGGACAGAACGCGCCGCGCCATCGCGACCCTCGTGCCGCTATCTACGGCGCACACTCAGGGATCCATGAAGCCGAGGGCCGGCCTCCACCCTGACCCCGAGGGGCGAGCTCGACGGACTGCCGAGGCGGCGCGACGTCCCAGACGCTCGTGAACCCCGCGTTGTGACCACCCGTGCGGACGTGGACTCGAGGTGGCGGAGGCTTCCAGTCACGTGATGCCTGGGATCTTCCGTCGCGATCGAAGCGGGCGGTCCGAGCGGTCCTCCGGTCGACGCGTCAGCCCGCCCGTTCGCCGGCCACCCAGACCTGGGCGACGTCCGCGGACGTGCCGTGGGCGAACGCCTTCGCGAGCGCATCGTCGGCGGAGGCGGCGTAGCGGAGCAGGATGTCGAGGGGCGTGTCGGGGGTGGGCCGCAGCCACAAGGCGTCGTACGCCAGGCCCTCGCTGAAGGACCCCACCGTCGACGAGAGACCGAGAGCGGCGGCGCCCGAGGCTGTGGCGAGGTGGAGCAGGTGCGCGGCGGTCAGCGGGACGCCGGCGGCGCCGAGGGCCTGCTGCACGAAATAGGCCTGCAGGCCCTCCTTGAACAGCGACAGGCCCGTGCCAGCGCCGACGTCGGAGCCGAGGGCGACCCTTACGCCGGCATCGAGGTGGGCCCGCAGCGGGAACAGACCGCTGCCGAGAGTCAGGTTGCTGGTCGGGCAGTGCGACACCGCGGCACCGACAGCGGCCAGGTCGTCGAGCTCGCCGGGGGTCGGATGGACGTCGTGCGCGAAGACGCTGGTGGGTCCGAGCAGACCCTGGTCGGCGTAGGTGTCGAGGTACGACGCGGAGTCCGGGAAGAGCGCTCGGACGCGTTCGATCTCGGCGCAGTTCTCGTTCAGATGGGTGGTGAGCATCGCGCCGGGGACGTCGTTGAGCAGCGCCGCACACGCCTCGAGCAGGTCTGGTGTGCAGGACAGCGAGAAGCGCGGTGTCACGGCGTAGCGGAGGCGGCGTACACCGTGCCACCGCTTGGCCAGGCGCAAGCCGTCGTCGTAGGCGCGCGCGGGGGTCGTCAGGAGCTCCTCGGGCAGCTCGCGGTCGCCGACGACCAGGCCGCTGGTGATCCTCAGCCCGAGGCGGTCGGCCTCGGCGAAGAGCGCCTCCGTGGCCTCGAGATAGTGGGCTCCGAACACCAGAGCCGTGGTCGTGCCCGCGTTGGCGAGCGCCCCGACGAAGGCGCGCGCCAGCTCCACGGCGTACGCCGGGTCCGCGAGCCGCGCCTCCTCAGGCAGCGCGCACCGCTCGAGCCACTCCAGGAGCGGCATGCCCAGCGCCCCGATGCAGCGCAGCTGCGGGAAGTGCACATGCGTGTCCACGAAGCCGGGCAGCACGAGCCCGCCGCGCAGGTCGACGACCTCGACGTCGGGGTGCGCCGCCGCGAGCGACGTGAACGACCCACGTGCGGTGATCTGTCCGGCGTCGCCGACCAGTACGCCGCCGTCCTCCTCTGCGCGAAGCACACCCCCGCGGAAAGGGTCGTCGGGGGTGTCGAGGAAGGTGCCGCGGAAGAGTCTCACGGGGAGGCCCTGCCGGAGCGGACGGCGGCGCTCTCGTCGGCGAACGACTGGAGCAGGGCTGCCGCCACCGAGACCGCGATGGTGGCAGGGTCCTTGCCCGCCAGCGAGGGCAGGCCGATCGGGGTGACGATGCTGTCGACCGCCGCCGGATCGTGGCCGTCGGCCAGCAGGGTCTTGCGGAACCGCGCCCACTTGGCCGAGGAGCCGATCACGCCGACCGGCCCGAGGTGCCCGGCGCGCAGCGCGGCATCGAGCAGGGCGACGTCCTCGGCGTGGTCGTGGGTCATCACCAGCACGTGGGTCCCCGCGGGCAGCTCCGCCAGCACCAGCTCGGGCAGCACGGCCTCGTGGTGCACGTGCACGCGCGCGTCGGCGTCGGCGAGCGGTGTGAGTACGTCGTCGCCCAGCTGGCCGGGACGCGAGTCGACCAGGTGCAGGTCGAGGTCGTGCCGGGCGAGGATCCGCGCCAGCTCGAGCCCGACGTGCCCGATGCCGAAGACCGCCACCGCCGGGCGTACGGCGAGCGGCTCGAGCAGCACGCTCACCTCGCCGCCGCAGCACTGCACGCCGTGCTCGACCGGCGCTTTGTCCGACAGGTCGACGGTGAAGGTCGTCGGGGTGGAGTCCCCCGAGGCCAGCAGCGCACGGGCCCGCGACACTGCCGTGGCCTCGACGTTGCCGCCACCGATCGAGTCCCACGTGGCGTCGTCGACGACCACCATCTTCGCGCCCGCCTCACGCGGGGCGTGGCCGCGCACCGTGACGAGCGTGACCAGCACGCCCGGACGGCGTTCCGTCCGGAGCCTCTCGACCGCCTGCAACCAGCGCATCACTCACGCCCCCGCCGGCTCGTGGGCGACCGCGTTCCGGGCGCCGTCCAGCGCCCAGTAGACCGCCTCCGGCGTGGCCGGGCTCGCCAGCTCGACGCTGATGCCGGCGGGCCCGAAGGCCGCGCACGCCTGGCGCAGCGCCTCGCGTACGGAGAACGCCAGCATCAGCGGCGGCTCGCCCACGGCCTTGGAGCCGTAGACGGCGCCCTCCTCGTGCGCCTGCTCGAGCATCGCGACCCGGAAGTCCTCCGGCATCTCGGCGAAGCTCGGCAGCTTGTAGGTGCTCGCGGCCCGGGTCGTCAGCCGGCCACGATGCTCACCGTCCGGGGAGACGTCCCACCGGAGGTCCTCCAGCGTCAGCCAGCCGACCCCCTGCACGAAGCCACCCTCGATCTGCCCGAGGTCGACCAGCGGCGAAAGGCTGTCGCCGACGTCGTGGACGATGTCGACGCGTCGGGTGCGGTAGGCGCCGGTGAACCCGTCGACCTCCACCTCGGCCGCGGCGACGCCGTACGCGAAGTACTTGAACGGCGAGCCCTGGAACACCGTCGCGTCCCAGTGCAGACCCTCGGTGCGGTAGTACCCGGCTGCGAAGAGCGGCACCCGCGCGAGGTAGGCCTCGCCGACGAGCTTCTCCCACGGCAGCCCCCGGCCGCCGTCGACCTCGGCGAGGCGCGCGCCGATCTGCTCGCAGGCGTTCTTGATCGCACCACCGTTGAGGTCGGAGCCGGACGAAGCCGCTGTGGCCGAGGTGTTCGGCACCTTGTCGGTGCGGGTGGGGGCGAGGCGGACCTTCGCCAGCGGTACGCCGAGCGAGGTGGCCGCGACCTGGAGCATCTTGGTGTGCAGGCCCTGCCCCATCTCGGTGCCGCCGTGGTTGATCAGCACCGAGCCGTCCTTGTAGACGTGCACGAGCGCGCCGGCCTGGTTGAGCGCGGTCAGGTTGAACGAGATCCCGAACTTCACCGGCGTCATCGCGAGCGCGCGCTTGGTGTGCTCGTGGGTGGCGTTGAAGTGCGCGACCTCCGCCGACCGGTCGGCCACCTCGGCGGTCGCCAGCACCTGGTCCCACGCGGTGGCGGCCCGGTCGGCGTGCCGCACGGGCTGGCCGTACGGCGTCTCCTGGCCCTCGGCGTAGAAGTTGCGGCGGCGCAGGTCGATCGGGTCGATCCCCAGCAGCGGCGCGCACCGGCCGAAAATGTCCTCGAGCACCAGCATCCCCTGCGGCCCGCCGAAGCCGCGGAAGGCGGTCTGCGAGGTCTTGTGGGTCTTCGCGATCCGGCCGTGGATGCGCACGTCGGGGATCCAGTAGGCGTTGTCGACGTGGCAGATGGCCCGGGCCAGCACGGCCTCCGACAGGTCGAGGCTCCAGCCGCCGTCGGAGGTCAGCGTGGTGTCGAGCGCGAGCAGATGACCGTCGTCGTCGAAGCCGGCCCGCCACGTGGCGTGGAAGCCGTGGCGCTTGCCGGTCATGGTGAAGTCCTGCGTGCGGTTGAGGCGCACCCGGACCGGACGGCCGGTGAGGGTGGCACCGAGCGCGGCGACCGCGGCGTAGCCGTTGGCCTGCACCTCCTTGCCCCCGAAGCCGCCGCCCATCCGCAGGCACTGCACGGTGACGGCGTGACCGGCGAGGCCGAGCACGTGGGCGACGACCTCCTGGGTCTCGCTCGGGTGCTGGGTCGACGACTGGACGAACACCTGGCCGCCGTCGTCGACCTCGGCGAGCGAGGCCTGCGTCTCCAGGTAGAAGTGCTCCTGGCCGGCCATCTCGGTCTCGCCCTCGAAGACGTGCGCGGCCCGCGCGACCGCCGCCTCGGCGTCTCCGCGCCGGGCGGTGGGTGCGGTGCCCTGGAAGCTGTCGGCGGCGATCGCCTCGTGGATCGTCAGTACGGCGGGCAGCGGCTCGTAGTCGACCTCGACCCGGCCCGCGCCTCGGCGAGCGGACTCGGCGGTCTCGGCGAGCACCCAGCACACCGCCTGCCCGTGGTACATGACCTCGTCCGGGAACAGCGGCTCGTCGTGGCGGATGCCCGAGTCGTTCAGGCCGGGCACGTCGTCGGCGGTCAGGACGCGCACGACGCCGGGCTCGGCGTACGCCGCGTGCGTGCGCAGGCCGGTGACGCGCGCGTGGGCGTGCGGCGACTGCACGGGCCAGGCATGGAGGAGACCCTTGGTGCGCGGCGTGAGGTCGTCGGTGTAGAGCGCGCGGCCGGTGACGTGCAGGGCGGCGCTCTCGTGGGGGATCGTCTCGCCGACGACGGGACTCTCGGGTCGCTGCGACAGGTCGCTCACGACGTCACCACCTCGGCCGACTCGGCGAAGAGCCGCCGCAGCGACTGACCGAGCATCGCCGAGCGATAGCGGGCCGAGGACCGCTGGTCGTCGATCGGCGTTCCTTCGGCCGCGAGCACCGCGGCGGCCCGGTCGACGGTCTCCTGGGTCCATTGCCGTCCGGTCAGAGCGGCTTCGGTCTCGACGGCGCGGACCGGAGTGGCGGCCACCCCGCCGAGGCCGATGCGTGCCGAGCCCACGACGCCGTCGCTCACGTCGAGGCCGAACCCGATCGCGACGCTGGAGATGTCGTCGTACCGCCGTTTGGCGACCTTGTGGAAGGCCGTCAGCGGCGCCAGCGGCAGTGGTACGACGATCTCCTTGATCAGCTCGTCGCGCCTGCGGAGGCTGGTGCGGTATCCGGTGAAGTAGTCGGCCAGCCGCACCTGGCGTTCGCCCGTGGTCGAGACCAGGACCACGTCGGCGTCCAGTGCGAGCAGCACCGGCGGGCTGTCGCCGATCGGGGAACCGGTGCCGAGGTTGCCGCCCAGCGTGGCGCCGTTGCGGATCGGGCGGGACGCGAACTGCCAGAAGAGCTGGTCGAGGACCGGTACGCGTCCGGCCAGCCGTCGCTCGATCTCGGTCAGGGTGAGGCCGGCGCCGATCCGCAGCTCGTCACCGGACCACCGGAGGTCGCGCAGCTCCTCGAGCCGGTCGACCGCGATGAGCAGCCGCGGCCTCGTGCCGCGGAGGTTGATCTCGACGCCGAGGTCGGTGGCACCGGCGACCGGGGTGGCGTCGGCGTCCGCCAGCAGACCCAGGGCTTCGGTCAGGTCCGTCGGCCGCACGAACGACGCGCCGTCCGCCTCGATCCGGGTCGGTTCCGGCCGGGGCGCAGGGGTCGTGCGGCGTACGGCGAAGGGGTCGTCGGCGCCCGGACGGCCGAGCGCGTACGCCGCGTCCCGGATCGGCCGGTAGCCGGTGCACCGGCACAGGTTGCCGGTCAGGGCGTGCAGGTCGAACCCGTTGTCGCCGGCGTCGATCGGCCGGACCCCGTTGCCCGACGGCGTCGGAGCGCGGTCGGCGCGGTAGTACTCCGCGGCCATCGAGCACACGAACCCGGGTGTGCAGTAGCCGCACTGCGAGCCTCCCCGCCGGGCCAGCTCGTGCTGCACGGGGTGGAGCTCGCTCGGCGTACCGAGGCCCTCGGCGGTGACGACCTCCTGGCCGCTGAGCGAGGCTGCCGGGACCAGGCAGGCGTTGACCGAAGTCCACTCGGTGCCCGGGGAGCCGTCCGCGGGTGGGCGCGCGACGAGGACGCAGCACGCCCCACACTCACCTTCCGCGCACCCCTCCTTGGCGCCGGTGAGCCCACCGTCGCGCAGGAAGTCCAGCGCAGTGGTGTGAGGCGTGGCCGCGACGAGGGGCATCGGCTCGCCGTTGACGATCACTGCTGGCACCGCTGGGCCCGTTGCGATCTCGGTCATCGCACCTCCCGTCGCACTCGATGGCGTCCACCAGAGGCATGGTTGAGAGGTCCTGCTCGCTGCGCCTGCTGGTTATCCATGCGAACAACAGGCCGCCCACCCACTGTACCGAGGATCCGGCTCACCCGCCGCCGGGTGTAGGGCCGTTCGTTGTAGCACACGGTGCTACAATTCTCGGGTGAGCGAACAGATCAGTCAGCGCGAGCTCCGCAACGACAGCGGGCGCATCATGCGCGGGCTCGACGAGGGGCGCACGTACGTCGTGACGCGTCGATCCGAGCCGGTGGGAGAGCTCCGTCCGCTGCGACGCCGCCGGCTGATCGATGCCCGCGTGGCCGTTGAGATCTTCCGGGGTGCGCCACCGGTCGACCTGGCGAAGCTGCGCGCCGACCTGGATCACGGGGTCGACCAGGAGGCCCAGCCACGTGGCTGAGCGGCTCCGTTCGGGCCTTCTCGACACCTCGGTCGTCGTCGACCTCGAGCACCTCGAGCCGGAACGGCTACCGGAGCAGGTGGCCGTGTCCGCCGTGACGCTCGCTGAGCTGGCCGCGGGACCGGCGGCCACGGACGAGGCCGATGAGCGCGCGCGTCGACAGGACCGCCTTCAGCGGGTCGAGGCGGCGTTCGACCCGGTGCCGTTCGGTGTCGAGGGCGCCCGCGCGTACGGTCGCGTCTACGCCGCCGTTCGGGCGAGCGGCCGGGCTCCGCGTCGTCGGTTCGCCGATCTGCTCATCGCTGCCACGGCTGTGGCCGAGGGGCTGCCGCTGGTGACTCGCAACCCGGGCGACTTCGTCGGCCTGGCAGGACTGGTCGACGTTGTCGAGGTGTGACGCTGCGCGGGTCGGCGATCACAGCCGGAGCCGCGGGTGGCGGTTGACGTCCTTGTAGAGCAGGTAGCGGAACCGGCCGGGGCCGCCGGCGTAGCAGGCCTGGGGGCAGAAGGCGCGCAGCCACATGTAGTCACCGGCCTCGACCTCCACCCAGTCGGAGTTGAGGAGGTAGACCGCCTTGCCCTCGAGGACGTAGAGCCCGTGCTCCATCACGTGGGTCTCCGGGAACGGGATCACACCGCCCGGCTCGAAGTTCACGATGTTGACGTGCAGGTCGTGGCGCAGGTCGCCGATGTCGACGAACCGCGTCGTCGACCAGGCCCCGTCGGTGTCCGGCATCGGCACCGGCTCGACCCGCCGTTCGTTGGTCACGAAGGACGGCGGTACGTCGAGGCCCTCCACCCGTTCGTAGGCCTTGCGGATCCAGTGGAAGCGTGCCGGCCGGGCCAGGGGGTTGGCGGCCGTCCAGTGGATGCCCGGCGGCAGGTAGGCATAGCCGCCCGGCTCGAGCAGCGACACGTGACCGTCGACGACCAGCCGCAGCCGACCGGACACGACGAACAGCACGCCCTCCGCGTCGGGGTCCGGCTCGGGCCGCTCCGAGCCGCCGTCGCGCCCGACCTCCATGACGTAGTGGCTGAACGTCTCCGCGAAGCCGCTGAGCGGGCGGGCCAGGATCCAGCAGCGGGTCCGGTCCCAGTGAGGGAGGTACGACGCGACGATGTCGGTCATCGACCCGCGCGGGATCACGGCGTACGCCTCGGTGAAGACGGCCCGGTCGGTGGTCAACCGGGTCTGGGGTGGCAACCCGCCGGGCGGGACCGCGTAGGTCATCTGGATCCTCTCGTCAGCAACCGCCCTCGCGGCTCGTCGTCGATCTCGCGGCCCGCGAGGAAGGTACGCCGGACCACGCCCTGCAGGGTGCGACCGGCAGAGGCCGAGACCTGATTCTTGTGGTGGAGCCGCGACACGTCGACCACGAACGACTCCTCGGACGCGAGCACGGCCAGGTCCGCGTCGCGACCGACCTCGATCCGGCCCTTGCGCGAGAGCCCGACCCGGTCGGCCGGGGCGGTCGCCATCCAGCGGACGACGTCGGTGAGCGGGACGCCGCGGGACCGGGCGGCGGTCCAGACGGCGGCGAGCCCGACCTGGAGCGAGGAGATGCCGCCCCAGGCATCGCCGAAGTCCGGCACCTTGAGGTCGGCGGTGCTCGGGGAGTGGTCGGTCACGACGAGGTCGATGTCCCCGGCGGCGAGGCCCGGCCAGAGCAGGTCCTGGTTGGACAGATCGCGGATCGGCGGGCAGCACTTGAACTCCGTCGCGCTGTCGGGCACGTCCTCCGCGGCCAGGGCGAGGTAGTGCGGGCAGGTCTCCACCGAGATGTCGACACCCTCGGCGCGGGCGGCGTGCAGCTCGGGCAGGGCGCTCGCGGAGGAGAGATGGACGACGTGCGCGCGGCCTCCGGTCCGACGCGCGGTCTCGATCACGAGGCGAATCGCGGAGTCCTCCGACGCCGGCGGCCGGGACGCGAGGAATCCGGCGTACGACGGTCCGCCGGCCGGCGCCTCGTCGATCAGGCGGCCGTCCTCGGCGTGGACCAGCAGCAGGCTGCCCAGCCGTGCGGTCTCGGTCATCGCCGCCGCCAGGCCGTCGTCGGACAGGTGGGGGAACTCGGCGACGCCCGAGTCGAGCAGGAAGCACTTGAAGCCGAAGACGCCGGCCTCGTGCAGGGCGGCGAGGTCGCCGAGGTGGTCGGGCACCGCACCACCCCAGAACCCGACGTCGACGAAGCACTGGTCGCGAGCGACCGCCCGCTTGGTCTCGAGCGCCTCCACGGTCACCGTCGGCGGCACGGAGTTCAGGGGCATGTCCACGATCGTGGTCACGCCACCGGCCGCCGCCGCGCG